>DATKNZ010000122.1:0-21551 GCA_035541055.1 Candidatus Acidiferrum sp.
TAGCCGGGCTCCAAGCCCGATTTGGGCTTGTTCTCCGTGTCCTGAATCACGCCTGGAACGACTTCGGGTGTTGCCGTTGCCGCCATGTGGGCAAATTAAGGGAACGCCCGCGCCTTGTCGAGGGGGGCTGGCCCTGCCGAGAGTAAGGCGGGCGCTTCGGCCTGCGAGGGCTCTCGACGTTCCCAGTGCGCAGGCGCGTGGCTGCAGGGCTTCGGATTTGGCTGCCGGATTCCGCTGCCAGAGTCGCGGAGCGTCTGCCCTCCCCTGAGCGCACGCGAATGGGAATGGCATTTCCCACCCGTGCCGGTAATATGCCCCCGTGCTGGTACAATTCATTCCGCAGCTCGCCGCGTGCAAGCCCCTGTCCGACGAACAGGTGGGGTTGGCTGTCGAGCAGCTTGTGGCCGAAAGCGTTGCCGCTGAGGTGAAAGCAGATTTCCTGACGCACCTTGCCCGTAAAGGGGAGACGACCGGGGAGATTGCGGCCTTCGCCCGCGAGCTGCGCGCCCGCGCTGTGCAGCCGATGCTCGACGGGGACCTGCGGGACCAACTCATCCTGGATGTGGTCGGCACCGGGGGCGATCGGTTGAGCACCTTCAACATCTCGACCACCGTCGCGCTGCTGGCCGCCGCCGCCGGGGTGCGCGTCGCCAAGCACGGGAACCGGGCCAGCACGTCTCCCATCGGCAGCGCGGACGTCATGGAGGCCCTGGGCATTCCGTTTGATCTGGGGCCCGAGGCGGCGGTGCAATCGCTGCGGAGCCACGGCTTTGCCTATTTCTTCGCGCCCAGGTATCACACCGCGTTCCGGCACGTGGTGCCGGCCCGCAGGCTGTGCGGCGCTCGCGGGCAGAGCACGATCTTCAACTTCCTCGGCCCGCTCCTGAACCCGGCGCGCCCGAGCGCGGCGCTCATCGGGGTGCCACGGCCGCAACTTTGCGAGCCCTTTGCCCAGGTGCTCCAGTCGCTGGGTGTGCGGCGCGCGATGGTGGTCTGCGGCGCGGTCCTCGAGGACGGCGGGACAACGCGTTACCTGGACGAGGTGTCGCCGCTTGGGCCTACGACCCTGGCCGAGTTCTATCACGAGCGCGGGCTGTCGTGCTCGACGCTGGCGCGGGATGCTTTCCCGCTGCAACGGGCTACGCTGGCTGACCTGCGCGGGGGCGACCGCGAGGTGAACGCCTCGATCATCCGCAACGTCTTGCAGGGCAAGGAGCGCGGGCCGAAGCGCGACGCCGTGCTACTGAATGCCGCGGCGGCGTTGTTCGTAGCCGACCGGACGCGCTCCTTGGCGGACGGGTGGGAGCTGGCTGCCGAAACGATTGATAGCGGCAAGGCGGCGGCGAAGCTGGCGGAGCTGCAGCGGGGCGAACGTTAGGCAAATCCGAAGGCCGAAGGCCGAAATCCGAAAGAAGTCCGAAGGCCGAAACCCGAAGGCCCCCATCCCGTCGTTGTCGCCGGGGATGAGTGCTTAGAAGTGCCGCGGCCTCGGGATTCGGCCCTGAGGGCTGTGGCGGAGCGCGATAAGTTCCTGGATCGCGGCCGAGCCCATTCGGGCTTCGGATTTCGGCCTTCTTTCGGCCTTCGGGTTTCGGGTTTCGGATTTCAGCCAAGCCTTCCCTGCTATTACAAAAGCCCCGCCTTTTTGCACTTGGCAGACCCCGCACCCGGGGTTAAAAGCTTGTCATGTATCGTGTCCTTGGAGCGGATGGCAAACAGTATGGTCCCGTAACGGGTGACGTGTTGCGCCAATGGATCGCGGAGGGCCGGGCCAACAGGCTAACCCAAGTCAAGCTGGAAAGCGGCGGCGATTGGCAGCCACTGAGTTCCATGCCGGAATTCGAGCCCGCCTTTGCGGCGATCGCCAGCGGGGGTTTTGTCTCTCCTGCAGGGACAGCCCCCGCAGCAGCCAAGACCAGCGGCATGGCGATCACTTCGCTGGTGCTGGGCGTGCTGGGCATGTGCGGAATTACCGCGATTGTCGGGCTGATCCTGGGCATCGTGTCCCTCGTGAAGATCAACAACAGCGGCGGGCGCCTTTCGGGCCGCGGGTTGGCGATTGCCGGAATCTGCGTCTCGGCCTTGATGCTGCTGTTTTCCATTCCCGTGACCGCCGCCATGCTGCTGCCTGCCCTGGCCAGGGCCAAGGCCCGCGCGGAATCCATCAATTGCCTGAACAATGTGAAGCAGCTCGAGTTGGGCATGCTGATGTACTCGCAGGCTAACGGCGACAGGTACCCCGCCGCCGACCATTGGTGCGACGCCATCCTGCCTCAGGTGGGAACCTCCAAGGTGTTCCACTGTCCGGCGGACCAGCAGGGCAGCCGATCCGACTACGCCTTCAACGAGAAGCTCGGTGGGTTGCGCGCTTCCAACATCAAGGACCCGAGCCACACGGTGGTGATCTTCGAGAGCGAGGGGGGCTGGAACCAGAGCGGCGGGCGCGAAGCAGCGCTGGAACATTCGCGCCACCTCGGGCGCATTAGTGTGGCTTTCGCCGACGGACACGCCGCATTGGTCCCCCCGTCCCAGTTGGGCCAGTTTGTTTGGGAGCCCTGAGCGGGAGCGGCATGTACCACCTCATCGGCAAAGACGGCCTGCCATACGGCCCGGTCACGCCCGAGCAGTTGCGGGTCTGGATTCGCGAGAACCGTGCCGGCGCGCAGACCCTCACACGGACTGAGGGCAGTACGGACTGGAAGCCGCTGAGCGCCTTCACGGAATTCGCCGCCGACCTGACCGCTGCGCCGGGAGCCGGCTCGACGCCGCCCACCATTGTCGCCCCGGCTCCTTCGTACAACCCGCGGGCGTCGAACAAGCTGGCGGCGGGCATTTGCGGCATCCTGCTCGGCTCGCTGGGCGTGCATAAGTTCATCCTCGGCTACACGGGCGCGGGTCTGATCATGCTGCTGGTTTCGGTGCTGGGCTTTTGCTTCGGCGGGGCCATGGTTATGCACGTCATTGGCCTGGTCGAGGGCATCATGTATTTGTGCAAGACCGACGACGACTTTGTGCGGACCTACGTGGATGGGCGGCGAGAATGGTTCTAGCCCGGACATTTCACGCTGGTAGGGACGCCTCGCCGAGGCGTCCGTGTTGTGACGGCGGCGGACGCCTCGGCGAGGCGTCCCTACCCTGCAGCCTGTGGCCGTTTCAGAGCGAGCGTGAAACATGCAGGTTAGGCTTCGCGGTCGGGCGCGCCCCATCCAGGTATGTATAGAATCATCGGAGCCGACGGGCGCCAATACGGCCCCGTCGCGGCCAACGACGTTCTCCTGTGGATCGCCGAGGGGCGGGTCGCGGCGCAGACACTGGCCCTGGCGGAGGGGGCGCCCCAGTGGAAGCCGCTGGCGCAGTTCGTTGAGTTCGCCCCTGCGCTGGCCGGGCGAGGCGCGGCTCCACCGGCTGCCTTCCCTGTCCTCCTCGCGCCTGTCCCGAGCAACAATGCGATGGCGGTCACGGCGCTGATCATGGGCATCCTGGCCATTATTCCCGGCATGTGCTGTTGCCACGGGCTGCCGTTCAACCTGCTGGGGATCATCTTCGCGCTTGTGGCGCTGTCGCAGATTCGGCGGGACCCCATGGCGCAGCAAGGCCGCGGCATGGCGGTCGCCGGGCTGGTGCTCTGCCTCCTGAGCGTGCTGATGTCCATCATCTTCGTGCTCTTTGCCATCGCTATCAGCGTGCCGGATATTCTGCGCAACCTGCACTGAGACCGGTATGGCCGAGACTGTGGAACTGCCCCGCAAGCTGCCGTCGCCCTGGATCGCCGTCGCGCTCGCGCCGGTAGCGTTTGCCTGCCTGGTGCTCTTTTGCTTCGACCCCGGCCGGTATCACTTTTACCCGGTCTGTTACTTTCACCGGGCGACGGGAATGCTTTGCGCGGGTTGCGGTTCGCTGCGCGCCCTGCACCAGTTGCTGCATGGGCATGTAGTGACGGCCTTCCGCTTCAACCCGCTGCTGATCACCGCGCTGCCTCTTGTGGGGTGGTTCGGCGCGCGGCAGACGCTTCGCCTGGCGCGCCACGAGCCGGCGGCGCTGCGGGTTCGCCCGGTGTGGCTGTGGGCCCTGGTGGCGGTGCTGGTGGGGTTCACACTGCTGCGGAATGTCCCCGGCCTACCGTTCTCGACCTTGCCGCAGTGAACCCCAGCGCCTCAAGCCATAGGAGTCGGGGAGCACGCGCGCCCTCGCGTGTGCTGGCCGGTGCCCTCGCCGGTCAGACCCGGGGCGCGCCGTGTCATCGGCGAGGGCGCCGACGACCGCGCGCGAGGGCGCGTGCGCTCCCCGCTTCAAGTGTATAGACACGTCCCAAGCTTGCACCCACCGGCCAAATCGCCTACAAGCAACGGGGTCCGGGATTAATTACAGCCAGAAACCTATGTACAAGATCATTGGCGGCGATCAGCAGCAATATGGGCCCGTCAGCGCGGACGAAATCCGGCGGTGGATTACCCAAGGGCGGGCCAATGCGCAAACGATGGCCTGGGCCGAAGGCGCACCTGAGTGGAAACCGTTGTCCGCGTTTCCCGAATTCGCGGACCTGCTGGGCGCCGCCGCTCCACTGGCGGCAGCCACGCCCGCGGCGGGCACCCGCTTGCTCACCCCGGAGGAGCTGCTCGCGCGGGACTACGATCTGGATATCGGCAACTGCCTGAGCCGGGGCTGGCAGCTCCTGAAGCTGCATTTCTGGCCGATCGTAGGCATCAGCCTGCTGGTGGGCATCTGCATCTTCGTTATTAACCAGCTTCTGGGCCTGCTCACTCGACCTGCCATCAACGACATGGTCTATCACCATCACGTTTCCCCGGGCGGCATTGGCATCATTCTCGCCATCTCCTTCCTGAGCACGCCCTTGTACACGATCCTGATTGCCGGGCTTTACAGGTATTACATCGCGCTGATTCGGGGCGAGCCGGCGGGAGTGGGGACGGCGTTCTCGGGGTTCGGGCCCGCTATCGGCCACCTGGTGCTCCTGGGCTTGGCGACCGGTTTCCTGAACCTGATCGCTTTCTGCCTCTGCGTCCTGCCCGGCATCTATACAAGTGTGGCCTGGATGTTCGCCATACCACTGGTCATTGATCGCGGGCTGGGCTTCTGGCAGGCGATGGAGCTGAGCCGCCGGCTCGTAACCAGGCACTGGTTCCTGGTGTTTGCCTTGGTTCTGGTGGTGGGACTGGTCTCGGTCGCGGGCGTGATCGCCTGCTGCGTCGGCCTTCTTGCAACGGTGCCCCTGGGTTGGATGTCCCTGATGTATGCCTATGAAGACATCTTCGGGCGCCGCACCGCTTAGCCGCAGCCGCGCACGCAACTGCTTCCTGATCAACCAACTGGCTACCCCCGGCCTCGGCTCAGTTATGGTCGGGCGGCGGCTGGCCGGCGCCGGGCAACTGCTGCTGGCCGTCGCCGGGTTCTGCATGGTGATTGGTTTTCTCGGGCTGAGGGTCTTCAACGCCTACAACAAGGCCCTTAATGATGCCGAGCCCATGCGCATCGGCTGGCTCGGAGCGGCCGGGGGCCTCACTTTTCTGGCCGCGTGGCTTTGGGCGCTGGTGACCAGCATGCAAGTGCTGCGTGCCGCCGACCGGCAGCCGCCGCAACTGCCGCCGCGACTCGAAAACCCGGCGAGTTGAACGGACCTCCTCCGAGGCGGGTCAAAGACGCCGTGACCGCTGCCTCCTTATACGCGCGATGCCTCCGCCTCTGGCGGCAGGAGATCCGTTCGCTGCTGATCCTGACCGTGACGCTCTTCGCCCTTCGCTCCTCGCTGGCGGATTGGAGCGATGTGCCTACGGGCTCGATGAAGCCGACCATCCTCGAAGGCGATCGGGTGTACGTCAACAAGCTGGCCTACGACCTCAAGGTGCCGTTCACCACGCGGCACCTCGCCGAATGGAGCAACCCGCGGCGCGGCGACATCGTGGTGTTCTTCTCGCCCTACGACGGCAAGCGCCTCGTGAAGCGCATGGTAGGCCTGCCCGGCGACACCCTCGAGCTTCGGCACAACTGCCTGTTCATCAACGGCGAGCCGGCGTCATACAAGCCTCTCGGGCAGGAAGCCCTGCGCGACGTCTCCCCGGCCGACCTCGAGACCAAGCTCTTCGGTGCCGAGCAGCTTGGAGACCGCTCCCACGCCCTGGCGGCGACGCCTGGCCGGCGGGCGATGCGTGACTTCGGCCCCTGCGTCGTCCCGGAGGGGTCTTACTTCATGATGGGCGATAACCGCGACGATAGCTTCGATTCGCGCTACTACGGCCCTGTCGAGCGCAAGCGCATCGTGGGGCGGGCCACCGCAGTGGCCATGTCCTTTGATCGAAGCCACTGGTGGGTTCCCCGCTGGCGGCGCTTCTTCACGCCGCTCGACCACCCCGCCTGATACCGCCCGGGCGACCCGCCCCATGAGCGCAGCCTTCAGGCTGCAGAATGCTGTAAGTTCCCCTTGGCGTAGGGCTTGCATCAATCTGATGCCTTTGGAAGGCCTTCCTGTGTACCTGCCTGTGCCCGGTGATTCCCCGGTGTGTCTCCCATGTGGTCCGGACCACATGGGAGACACACCGGGCAATCACCGCGGAGACGCCGGGCAGGCGCCGGTGCCGTTTCGGTGCCCCGTTCCCGAGATTCCTCGGAAATACGGCAGGGCCAATTCATGAAGGGTGGTAGGGACGCGTTCCACCGCGTCCCCATCCTTCCGAGATAATAGGGACGCGGCGGAACGCGTCCCTACCACCCTTCATGAATTGGCCCTGGAAATAGGGCTTGCTGCCTCGTCGGCGTTTGGCATTCTCAAGGCTAGCCTATGCCTGACGCTCCTCCTATTGCCGTAAACCCCTCAGTGCCAAAGAATTCCGGGCTGGCCATCTGGAGCCTGGTGTGCGGGATTTTGGCAATGCTGCTCAGCGTAGCCTGCATCGGGCCGCTCTTTGCGATTCCGGCAGTGATTTGCGGGCACATCGCGTATTCCCGGATCAGGCGCTCGGCGGGCGCGGTCTCGGGCGAGGGGTTGGCCCTGGGCGGATTGATCACCGGCTACGTCAGCATCGCTTTGATCCCGGTCATCGGGCTGATGGCAGCCATCGCTATCCCCAATTTCGTCAAGGCCCGCACGACAGCGCAGACGAATCTGTGTATCAGCAACCTGCGGCAGATCGAGTACGCCAAGCAGGCATGGGCTATGGAGCACAAGAAGGAGGCCACCGACACGCCGACGCCGCAGGAACTTGAGGCTTACCTCAAAAAGGGGTTCAGCACGCTGAAATGCCCCGCCGGAGGCACCTACAGCATCAACGCCGCCGGAGAGAAACCGACCTGCTCAATCCCGAGCCACCACCTGCCGCCGGATTGAGATCCGGGCCTGGCCCGTACCCGGGTAGGGACGCCTCGCCGAGGCGTCCGCGGCTGCCGGAAGTTGGACGCCTCGGCGAGGCGTCCCTACCTGCTTGGAGTTCTCAGGCTAGCTACTTCGCCTCGTTGCTCTCTTTTGCCGGTTCCTTCTTCTCCGCGTCGGCTTTGACCTCCGGCGCCTGCTTGGCCGCTTTGGCAATGTCCTCGGCAGGCAGGATGATGGAAGCCATGTTGTCGCGGGGATTGCGGGCGGAACCGCCCCGGGAACTGATGGTCCGCATCACCACGACCCCGACGAGCTTGCCGTCCGCCGCGAAGGCGGGCGAGCCTAGGGCCGTGGAGGTCATGGTGCTGTCGGGGATGTAGAACGTGCGGGGCTTCTGGATGACCGCGCTGATGCGCTCGACCGACGCGGCATAGGCGCGGCCGGCGGCGCTGTTCAGCCGGTTCAGCGTGATCACCTGGTCCAGCACCTGCGCCGGCGAGGTTTTGGTCAGATCAATGGCCGCCATGGGGCTGGCGGGCTTGGTCTTGGGGCGAATGAACGCCAGGTCCAGGTCCTTGTCCCGCAGGACAATCTCGGCCGGCACCTCGGTGCCATCGTCCAGCAGAATCTTCATATCGCTAATCTCGGTCTCCACGTGCCGGCGCGAATACTCCTCACCCAGCATGCGCTGGTACATCTCCGTGGGGTCGCACGCGGAGAGCGAGAGAAGGGTCAGGCCCGAGGGATCGAGCACCGTGCCGGTGATATCCTGCTTGGACTCGGCGCTGGCGGAGTTGCCCGCCGAGGACACCTTCAACACTTCCTGCACGGTGACGACCGCATGCTGGTGCTGGTTGAAGATTTCCCGCCCTTTCTGGGCGAGGTCATCCGCCGGGGCGGGAATGGCCAGGGCGGCCAGCGCCCCGGCGGCGGCGAGGGTCCGAAGGTGTGATTTGCAATGCATAGTATGTCCTTGATGTTGCTCTAGCTCTTCCAGTTCGGTTCAAATTCCAGGTACGAGGTGTGGATGCCGCGCAGCACTTTGATGATCACGACCTTCTGCTTGCAGGCGGCGACCCGCTCCATCTGCTGGCGCAAGGTATCCACGCCGTCAATCCGCTGGCCGTCCACCTCCAGGATCAGGTCGCCGGGGCTCAAGGTGCCCAGCTCGGCCCAACTGCCGGATTTAACGTCTTCGACCAGCGCGCCCCACTGGTCGTTGTTCCACTGCTGGTCCACGCGGTCGAAGAAGGACACCTCGCGCGCGGTGAACTCGAAGTCATCGTTGCGATACTTCTTCATTTCGCGCCTGAGGCGCGGGGAACGGGCCAGCTCGACGGGCACCTTGAGCTGCTGCTTGCCGCGGAGCACGGTCAGCTCGACCGTCTTGCCGATGTCATACTGGCGGATGAGCGTGGTCAGCTCGTCGTCGTATTCGGCGTCAGTGGCCGAGAGCTTCTCGCCATCCACGGCCACGATGAAGTCGCCCGGCTTGAGGTCGGCGCGGGAGGCGGTGGTGTTGGGGTAAACGCGCGTGATGTAGAAGCCCTTCAGAGAGGGCTGATCGAGCTGCTTGGCGATATCGCGGCTGATGACGTGCGTTTCGACCGGCAGCCAGGCCTTGGTGACTTCGAGCCCGGGGTCTTTCAATTCCTCGAGGCCGATGCGCACGACCGCGAAATAGCGGGCCGCCTTGCGCTCGAAGGTGGCGATGACGGGGACCGGTGCGGTCTTGCCTTCGCCCAGCTTGCGCGTCAAATCCTTGAGCGCCTGCACGTCCTTCACCGGCTGGCCGTTCACTTCCACCAGCACATCTCGCGCCTCGATGGCCGGCTTGGCTCCTCCTGCCGGGCCCCCCGTGCGCACGGAGGTCACCATCACGCCGTCCAGGCTGTTGCGTTTCATCTCCCGGGCCAGCAGCGTGGAAAAGTTCCGCACCGTAATGCCCCAGGCCTTCAGCTCATATTCCTTGGGGAAGATTTCCTCCCGCTCCAGCGGCACCAGACGCACCGTGAAGTCCTTGCCGCCGCGCTGCACGACCGCCTCGACTGGCTCGCCAATGGGCAGGTTGGCCAGCACGCCCATGACTTCGGGCATCTGCTCCTCGAAGCGCACATCCGTGTTGTGGCTGCCGAGGCGCAGAAGCAGGTCGCCCGCCTTCAAGCCGGCCTTGTCGGCGGGCGAGCCCTCGAGCACGCCGGCGATGAGCAGCCCGTGCTGGTCCGCGCCATGCTTGAAGAGCGGCTGGACGTCCACGCCCAGCCAGCTTCGCTGCACTTTGCCATGCGCGATAATTTGCTCGGCAATGCTGCGGGCCAGGTTGCCCGGGATGGCGCCGGCCAGGCCATAGCTGATCTCGTTAATGCCCACGATCTCCCCTTTCAGGTTCACCAGCGGCCCGCCCGAGTTGCCGCCGTAAATGGGCGCATCGTGCCCGATCCAACGCACCAGCATGCCAACGTCCTCCCCATCCAGGCGGAAGCGCCGTTCCGCGCCCCAGAACCGCGGCATGGTCATCTCCGTGTTGCTGATGATGCCCAGGGTCACGGATTGCGACAGCGCCATGGGGCTGCCCATCGCCAGCACGTAGTCCCCGACGCGCAGCTTCGCCGAGTCGCCGAAGCCCGCCGGCTCGATCTTGAAGGACTTCTCCGGCTTGAGCTTGAGCACCGAAATATCCGTCAGGGGGTCGGTCCCGACGAGTTCGGCTTCCACCTCCTCGCGGTTCCAAAGCGTGCAGAACATGCGCGTGGCGTGCCCGGCGACATGATGGTTGGTGATGAGATAGCCGTCCTTGGTGATGATGGCGCCGCTGCCCACGGCTTGCATTTTGACCTCGCGGCCATCGGTGTAATCGGTGGACACGACCCGGATGCGCACCAGGGCGGGCCGGACGCGGGCAATGGCCGCGTCCACCTGGGAGCGGACGGCCGCCGGGGCGGCCCCTTCCTTGGCGCTGCCGCGGCTCGCCTGGCCGGCTAGAATAACAGCGGCAGCAAGCAGCAACCACCGGGAGTACTTGGGTGAATTACCTAAAAGCATCAGTCTTCTAATAGTCGAAACCGACCCGCTTGCAAGCCTCGATTGATGCCGGTGCCGCCTGCATTAGTCAAAATACTCAATGACGCCCGAAGCTTCGGTCTCCGGGATTTCAGGTTTGATACCGGCTGCGCTCTCGGCCATGCTGCTGTTAAGTCGTGCTGCCGCAGGCGCAGGCCAGCAAGGGCCGGCGCGCGGCGCCGCAGATTCAGCCGATGTCATACAAAGCCTGGTTTCAGTGTATTAACCCGCAGTGCGGAGCCACGTATCCGCTCAATTCCGTCATTTACCAATGCAAGCAGTGCCGTTCGCTGCTCGAGGTGCAGCACGACGTGGGGGCGCTGGCCCGACGCAGCCCGGCTGCCTGGATGCGCCTGTTCGAGGAGCGCTATAAGAGCACGCAGTGGCCCTATGGTTCGGGCGTCTGGGGCAAAAAGGAGTGGATCCTGCCTGAGATCAAAGACGAGAACATTGTGTCCCTTTACGAAGGCGGCACGAACCTGTTCTGGGCGGAGCGCTTCGGCAAGATCGTCGGGATAGAGGACCTGTGGATCAAGCTATGCGGCAACACCCATAGCGGGTCCTTCAAAGACCTCGGCATGACCGTGCTGGTGTCGCAGGTGAAACAGATGATCTCGGAGGGCGCGCCCATCAAGGCTGTGGCCTGCGCCTCGACGGGCGACACCTCCGCCGCCCTGGCCACGTATTGCGCGGCGGCCGGCATCCAGTCCATCGTCCTCCTGCCGCGCGGCAAGATTTCCCTGGCCCAGTTGATCCAGCCCGTGTCCAACGACGCCCTGGTGCTCTACCTCGATACCGACTTCGACGGCTGCATGAAGCTGGTGCAGGAGATTACCAAGGACCCGACCCTTTACCTGGCCAATTCCATGAACTCGCTGCGCGTGGAAGGGCAGAAGACGGTGGGCATTGAGATCGTACAGCAGTTCGACTGGGAAGTGCCCGACGTGATGATCATCCCCGGCGGCAACCTCGGCAACGTGTCCGCCCTGGGCAAAGGGCTGCTCATGATGAAAGACCTGGGACTGATCTCGAAGCTGCCGCGCATCGTGGTGGCCCAGGCCCAGCGGGCGAACCCGCTCTACCTGGCTTACCTCCGCAACTTCGAAAGCTTCGAGCCCGTCAAGGCCCAGAAGACCCTGGCCAGCGCCATCCAGATCGGCAACCCGGTCAGCTTCGAGAAGGCCGTGCGCATCCTCAAGCAGTTCCAGGGCGTGGTCGAGCAGGCCAGCGAGGAGGAACTGGCCGATGCCGCGGCGCTCGGAGACCGCACGGGCATGTTCAACTGCCCGCACACGGGCGTGGCGCTCGCCGCGATGCTCAAGCTGCTGAAGGCCGGCAAGATTGATAAATCGGAGCGCGTCGTGGTGATCTCGACCGCCCACGGCCTCAAGTTCGTGGAGATGAAGGTGAAGTATCACCAGAAGGAGCTGGAGTTCCCCAGCCGCCACGCCAACCAGCCCGTCGAGCTGCCGGCCCGGCTGGATGCTGTCAAGGAAGCCCTCCACAAGGCGCTCGAAACCCGGAGCCGATTCCAGCTTTAGCCTCGGTGCCGCATGCACATTCGGTCTGCCCGGCAGGCGGGTGCAGCTTGGCACTATCCTTAGCAGGGTAGGGACGCCTCGCCGAGGCGTCCGTTTCCGGCCCACCCGCATGCCTCGTCGAGGCGTCCCTACCTGAACAAGGACATGGGTGAGAGGCACCCCTGCCAGACGAACTGACGAGAAAGGAGTCGACAGTTGCAGAGTCATCACTTATAGTCTCGCGTAAGTCACTTAATCACGAACACCAAACGACACGTACCCGTTAGCTGAACCAAAGCCATACTCCATGAAAAAGCTCTTCCTTACCCTGATTACCGCAGCGCTCGCCAGTTTGCCGACGCTGGCAGGATTGCCGGACGTCGTGGCGTCGGATAACGCCGACGATCTCGCATACGCTCCTCAGCCGAACAATGGCTGGTCGGCCATTAACGGCGGGTTCGGCTATGACCTCTGGACCCCCCTGGCCGATCAGGTTGGCGGCGGCACCTACATGGAAGGAGTCGGAGTTAATAACCGGCAGGTCGAAGGCAACTTCTCTTTCGCCCTTTATGCCGGCGGGGGAGCCTATGACATCTCCCGCCAGCTCGTATCGCCGATAACCGGCGTCGGCGAGTTCGATGTGATCACCCGGTTTGACGTGGCCGGCCTGGGGCCCAACCTCGTCAATATCCGTGCTGGAAACAACACCGCCGCTTTCGGCGCCGGGGAACTGCTCTCCTTCGGCATCGTCAACGGGAACCAGTTGAGCGTGACGGACGGCAGCGGTTTCCATCTTCTGCCCTCCGGCGAGGCCCGCGGCGCACGTTGGTCATGGAACGTGGATTTCAACACTGTCGCTGATACCTACACGCTCTCGGTCACCAACCAGGACGGGGGCTTTGCGGACGTCATCACCGGCAACCTGGAGCCGAACGGCAACGACGTGGACTCGTTCGCCGTCATCAACTCCAGCACCGGCAACAACATGAACGTGATCTTCGACGTGCCGACCTTCTCGGTCCCCATACCCGAGCCGTCCTCGTTTGCGCTGCTCGGGCTAGGGGGGGCCGCCGGTTTCGCGGTGCGCCGCCGGCAATAGGGCGTCGTCCAGTCTTCTCCAGCCGAGCCCCGCTCCTGCGGGGCTCTATTGTTTCCTCCCCGGGCATTCGCGTCGCCGCGATATCACCGGAAGTTGGCCCACTTCGTGGAGTGGCACGGGGCACCCGCCAGGCCAAAAAAAGGTTATAAAGAGGGATTGACAGCATGCCTGCGATTTGCCACAATGCGGACAAATTGCTGCCGTGGGTGGCGGCAGGTGCGGCTTACATACCGGTAGACATACAGAACAACTATGAAAAAGCTAATCTCCGTCGCATTCGCATGCTCGCTCGCGCTGCCCGCGCTGGCCCAAATCTCCCCGACCGGCAATTACTTTCTCGCCGGCGATTGGCAAGGCTGGAGCGCCAGCGCCAATCAAATGACCCTTCTCGGCCCCGGGATATACCAGGAGACCCTTACCGGCCTTACGCCGGGAAGCCGGCATGAGTTCGAGATTACCGAGGGCGATTGGAATTGGAAGTATCCTGGCAGCGGCAATGGTTGGTTCTACGCCGATGCCAGCGGGAATTTGACCTTCACCTACGATGTGAATACGTACGCCGATGGATGGTCCCCGAGTGTTGGCCGGATCGGTGTGACCATGGACCCGGGAACCTGGACTGCAGTGGGCGACTGGCAGGGCTGGAACAATGCCAATGCGGCGACCGCCATGACTGCCGAAGGCGGCGGCATCTATGAGCTTGCCTACACCATCGGAACGCCAGGCTCGTATCAGTATAAGGCCGTGGACACCGGCTCCTGGGATGCCATCGGCACAGACTCGCGCGGTGTCAACGCCAACACCTTGGGCTTCACCACGACGGACCCCAACCAGACCGTGGATTTCTTTGTGAATGCCATGAACGGCACGATCGAGGCCAATGTGCTGCCGGTCCCTGAACCCTCCGCCCTCGCCCTTTTCGGCGCCGGGGTGGCCGGGTTGCTGTGGCTCCGCCGGCGGCCATAGCCCCTGTTGGAAGCTTTCTGAGCAAGCCACGCCTCGGCGTGGCTTTTTGCTTCTCAGAGCTGCCCGCGGGTTTCGGTGAGCCCGCGGCCTGCCGGCCCGACCGGAGGGCATCGTGGGAGGGATGGCCCTTGTGGCCGTTATCAGTGCTCCTGCCAAAGCCGCGGCGTGTTCTGCAAGATTTGCAGCAGGCGGGCGTCTGCCGCCGGGAACGCGTAGTCCCGCAGCTCGGCAGCCGTGACCCACTTCAATGCCGCGCAGCCCAGCAGCCGGGGCTCGTGCTCTGTCCAACGGCAGCGGAAGAATCTCAGGTGAACGTTCTTCTCCGGGTAGGCGTGGGTCAGGCTTTCCAGCAAGGCACCCACGGCCACCTCGATTCCCAGCTCCTCCCGTAGCTCGCGCACGAGGCACTGTTCGAATGTCTCCCCCGGCTCGCGCTTGCCGCCCGGGAACTCCCAGAGACCGCCCAGGTGCGCATCGTCGTACCGTCGGGTGATGAGCAGCTTGCCCCCGCGGAACACCAGGGCCGCGGCCACTTCCACCGAGGGAAGCGGTGGGAGGGATGAAGCGCGAGATGCCGGCGAATCACTGGCCACGTGTCACACCTCGCAGTTCGCGCCTCGCCTGTGCGAACCTCACCGCCCGATGCTCTTATAAATGAACCCCAGCCGCTCCATTTCCGCGGGGTCGAACAGGTTGCGGCCGTCGAACATGATGGGGTGCGTCAGCGCCTTGCGGGCGCGCTCCAGGTCCAGCTTCTTGAAGATCTCCCACTCGGTCGCGATCACCAGCGCGTCGCAGCCCTCGGCCACGTCGTTCATGTCCTGGACAAACGTGACGCCTTGCAGGACTGCCCGGGCCTTCTCGATCGCCTTGGGGTCGTGCACGCGCAGGCGGGCGCCTTCCTTTAGCAGCCGCTCGCATAGCTCGATCGCCGGCGAGGTGCGGATATCGTCCGTGTTCTGCTTGAACGCCAGCCCCAGCACGCCGAGGGTCTTTTCCTTGAGCACCCAAAGCGTCTCGGTGATCTTCTTCACAAACCGGTCCATCTGGCGGGCGTTGATCCGCTGCACTTCCTTCAACAGGCCGAAGTCGTAGCCGACCTGCTCAGCGATCTTGATAAAGGCGCTGAGGTCCTTCGGGAAACAGCTTCCGCCGAAGCCCAGCGAGGCATCCAGGAACCGCCGCCCGATGCGCGCGTCCATGCCGATGCCGTTAGCCACCTCCTGCACGTTGGCGCCGGTCGCCTCGCAGAGCACGGACAGGGCATTGATGTAGGAAATCTTCAAGGCCAGGAAGGAGTTCGAGGCGTGCTTGATCAACTCGGCGGAGTTGATGTCGGTGACAATGACCGGGACCTTGAACGGGGCGTAAATCTCCTTCATGACGGCCACCGGCCTTTGGGAGCGCACCCCGATGACCACCCGGTCCGGGTGCATCAGGTCCTCGACGGCGAAGCCCTCGCGCAGGAACTCGGGGTTGCTTACGACGTCAAAGTCCACGTGCGGCTTGTTGTAGCGCTTGATGGTCTCCGCGACGTTCTCCCCCGTCCTGACCGGCACCGTGCTCTTGTCCACGACGACCTTGTAGCTGGTCATGGCGCCGGCGATGTCGCGGGCGACCTTCTCGATGAAGCTCAAGTCCACCGAACCGTCCGCCTGGGGCGGCGTCGGCACGGCGATGAAGACCACATCGGACCTGGCCACGCCTTCCGCCGTGCTGGTCGTGAAGCTGAGCCGGTGTGCGGCCATGTTCTGCCGGACCAGTTCCTCCAGGCCCGGCTCGTAAATCGGGATGCCGCCTTGCTGCAGGACGTTGACCTTCGCCGCGTCATTGTCCACACACACCACGTGGTGGCCCACCTCGGCGAAGCAGGCCCCGGTCACCAGCCCGACGTAACCGGTCCCGATGATGGTCAGCTTCATTTGCCCGTCTCGATGGTCATCGGGGGCGTGTTCGTCGGCATCGGGGTCATCGGGACGAGCTTGGGATACTTCAGGTTCAGCTCTTCTACGCGCATGCCCGCCTCGGAGCCGAGCGAGCCGTAGGGATTGGCCCGCGCGACCTCCTCGAACTGGTCGCGCGCCTTCTCGGGTTCGTTGCGCGCCTCGTAGAGCCGGCCCAGGGCAAACCGCGCCTGGGAGGCGACATTCTCCGTCGAGTGCTGGCGCACAATGGTCTCGTACGCATTGAGCGCCTCGTTGGTTTTGCCCATGGCGTCGAGGCAGGCGGCGCTGCCCAGGAGGGCCTCCCCCATCAACGGGCTGTCGCTATAATCGCGGACGAAGCGGTCGAATTCCGTCTTCGATTCGGAATACTTGCCTTCCGTAAAGAGGCTGCCGGCGCCCAGCAGCAAGGCGCGCGCCCCCGCGCCGGTGCCTGCATACTGCCTGGCGACGCTCAAATAAGCCGCCGCCTGGTCTGTGCCGGCACGCCCACCGCCCATCTGCGGCACTTCCACCGCCGAAAGCGCCTCTGCTGCCGCCTGGTTTTTCTCGTCCTGCTGGTAGTAGTAGAACGAGACGACCGCCGCGATGACGAGGATCGCCCCGGCTCCGACCAGCGCGGGCTTGCGATTCGCCTCGAACCACGCCCAAGCCTGGTGAGCCAGCGGCAAATGAACAGCATCTGATTCCATATAGGGCGTGCAATGTCCGTGTCAGACACCGCTAAAGCAAGCTCGAAGTTGCCTCTGCGAGGGCGCTGTCCGATCTCAACACCACCACCGCCGGGCGTGGCAGAAACCCGAAATCCGAAGCCCGAAATCCGAAACAAATCCCAATGCTCAAATCCCAAATGCTCAAAACTCGCTCTGGCCGCAGGTTTCGATCATTGCTCGTTTGAGCCTTTGCGTTTGCTTCGGATTTCGGGCTTCGGGTTTCTGATTTCGGCGGCGAGAGCGCGGCGGTACTGTCGAGGCGCTCCCCTGGGACGATGCCAGGGTCCGTGGCCAACGCCCCCCAGGTGCGCTTCCCTCAATCCTCGTCCCGCATTTCCGCGGACTGGACCAGGAACTCCATCTTTCCCTTCTTCGCCACGTCCTTCAAATAAGACTGCAGCGCGGTGGAATCTCCCACGTAAGCCGGGTCGAACAATGCCAGGAGCGCCGTCGGCCGGCTGCCTTTCTGCCCAACCCACGAGGCCAGCCATTGCTCCACCTCGCCCGGAAAGCTTTGGGCGTGATGCGCGGAGACAATCACCAGGTTGGCTCGTGAGGCTTCGCCGGCAGCGATGTTCCTGAGCTGGGCCATCCGCAGCTCATTGAAAAGCCACATCTGCTGGGTGATCTCGCACTTGCCCCCCAGTTGCCGAATCAGGCTGCGGCAGAAGTCATTCACCCGCGATTCAGTCGAGGCGTCCTCGAACGCCGCCACCGCCGTGACCTGCTTCGGGTTCTTTCCCAACCCGCCTGCCGCCTGAAGTCTCGCGATCAAACTGTCCATGGCCGCGTCAGGTATAGCCCGTATCCATGCAGAAGAAAACCACAGATAGACACGGATGGACACAGATGCACTGCAATCAACCCCAGCCTGGCCGCCGTCGAGCCCAGCTCATTAGCCGGGGAAGCTAATGTGGCTTCCGGACAGTGCGCCGCCGAAAGCTCACATCTGTGTTTATCTGTGTCCATCTGTGGTTTGAACAGCATGGGCACGGCTAAGCCGTGCCCGCTAAGGGGTGCGCTCGAAGCTCTCCGCCAGCGCGACCGCTTTGAGCATCGCCTTGGCCTTATTGACCGTCTCCTGGTACTCGCCCTCGGGCGTGGAATCGTTCACCCAGCCGCCGCCGGCCTGCACGTAAGCCCGCCCCCCTTTGATGAGCGCCGTCCGGATCGTGATGCAGCAGTCCAGGTTGCCGTTAAAGGAGAAATACCCGACGCAGCCGCCGTAGGGCCCGCGCGCCGTTTGCTCCAGCTCCGAGATGATCTGCATGGCCCTGATCTTGGGCGCCCCGCTGAGCGTTCCGGCCGGAAACGTGGCCCGCATCAGATCATAAGGCGTCTTCTGCGCCGCCAGGCGGCCTTCGACCTGGGACACGATGTGCATCACGTGGCTGTAGCGCTCGATGACCATCAGGTCCTTCACCCGCACACTGCCGAAATCGCATACCCGGCCCAAGTCGTTGCGCGCCAGGTCCACCAGCATGACGTGCTCGGCGCGCTCCTTGGGATCGGCCAGCAACTCCTTCTCAAGCGCCGCGTCTTCCTCCGCCGTCCCACCCCGGCGCCGCGTTCCGGCAATCGGGCGTATCTCCACCTCATGGTCCTCGCAGCGCACATGGATCTCCGGCGAGGCGCCCACCAGCGAAAACCCGTCCAGCTCCAGCAGGAACATGTAGGGCGACGGGTTCACAGACCGCGCGGCGCGGTAAACATCCAGCGCCGATGCTTTCACCGGCGTCGAAAACCGCTGCGAACCCACGATCTGGATAATATCACCGGAGACGATGTACTCCTTGGCCTTGCGCACGTTCTCGTAGAACGTCTCGCGGGGAAGGTTCGATTCGAACGGCACGGGCGGCACCTCGGACGGCACTGAAACGGGGTGGTGCTCGGTGGGTTGTTCCAACAGCGCGACCAGCCGCTCGATTTCCCCCACCGCGCTTTCATACGCGTCAGCCGGACTGCCGGCATCGTCCAGCACTGCGTTGACCAGCACGGTGATCGTCTGCGCCACCCGGTCAAAGATCAGGAGCTGATCGGCAATCAGGAAGTACATCACCGGGGTTTGCACCTCGTCCCGCGGCGGACGCGGCACCACGGGTTCTACGTCGTGGATGAACTCGTAGCCGATGAAGCCCACCGCGCCGCCCGTAAACCGCGGCAGGCCGGGCACAGCGACCGGCTTGTACTTGCCCATGACCTGCTCCACCACCTCGAGCCCGTCGCGCACGCCGGCCCCGCCGTTGCTCCCGGGCCTCCGCACTTCAGCGGTCTTCACGACTTTCCCATTTTCGAGCACGTCCACCTGCAGGCCGGTCTGGCGCACGACTGCCCGCGGGTTGCATCCCACAAAGGAATAGCGCCCAAGGTGCTCGCCGCCTTCGACCGACTCGAACAGGAACGCCTCCGCCGGCCCCCGGATCTTGCGATAAGCCGAGAGCGGGGTCTCTATATCCGCCAGCAGCCGGCGGGTGACGGGCACCAGGTTCCCCTGGCCCGCAAGCTTGAGAAACTCATCGAGACTGGGCGAATACATCGAAAGGGGGTCTCGTCATTTGCCCTGGGGGCGCAAGTTGTCCGTCGCACAAGCCTGGAACAACAGCCGGGTTGTTCCTCCAGCCTCGGGAGTCGGCGCCGCGGCCTGCTGGCGCGCCAGCCGCGCGGCGTTTACCTCGGACCGCCGCAGACGCCAGATGCCCAGCAGCGTGTAGAAAGCCACCGCGATGGCGTAGGCGACGATGCCCAGACCGATGGCCAATGGCTCAAGGCTCCGGTAGCCGAAGTAAATCACCGCCGCGCCCACGCCCGTGGTCAGGGCCGTTTGCGCAAACAGGCAGAACAGGTAAAGCGTGACGCTCGTCTCCTGCACCCGCTGAATGTGCCACTCCCGGTAAAGGTGCTCGCCGAGGGAGCGCATCAGCCAGGCCGACTGGAAATTGCGCGCCGCCACCAGCACGCTGGTCGTGCTGATCACAATGGCCGGCAACGGCCAGAACGCGAACCCGAAGCACAAGGCCACGTTCAGCGGTATGCCCCATTTCCACCCGAGCTTCTTCGCGATCGGGTTGCCCTCCAGCACCATATTCGGTGTCGCCACCCACGTGCTGAGGAAATCCATGCCCCGCGCCACCAGCAGCAGCACAAACATCAGCCCGTAGCTGCGGCTGGCAAATGGCACGAAGTCTTCCATTACGGCTTGCCGTAAATCTGCTCGGGCGTCTCCAGTTGGGCTTCCGTGACCTTGAATGCGCCTCCATCCGGGTGCACCGAGCGAAAGAAGCAGGACCGGTAACCCTCATGGCACGCCGCGCCAATCTGCTCGACCTGGATCAGCAGCGTGTCGCCGTCGCAATCAAAGGCGACGTCCTTCACGGCCTGCGTGTGCCCGCTCGACTCCCCCTTCATCCAGAACTTCTGCCGCGACCGGCTCCAGAAGTGCGTCTTGCCCGTGGCGAGGGTCTTCTCCAGCGAGGCGCGATTCATCCATGCCATCATCAGCACCCGCCCGTCTTTCTGGTCCTGGATGATCGCCGGGATCAAGCCATTGGCGTCGAACTTCAGCTTGTCGTAAAAGGTCATCTGCTTTGAACGCTAAGCTAACAGATTATCGCGCCCCGACTAGGAAAAAGCGCCAGCAGCCCCAATGCGCCTCGCCAATTCGGCGCAGCGGATTCCGGACAGGGCCTTCCCGCCGATCGGTTGAATTTGCCAAAGACATCGGGGCTAACCCTACGGGCCGGACGTCTGGTCCTGCGCGAGCCCCGGGCCGATTTGCAGCGGATTGCACGCTTGGCGTCGCACCGCCTCATCCGCCTGAAGGGCGGGAATAATAGAGCCCGCGGCAACGCCCTGGGAACACCGCCAAAAACAGCCTAAGCCCTGAAACGGCGCCATAACCAATTCCACACAGACCGAAGGCCACAAGCGCTCAGACGCGGAGCAACGAACGCCTTGTCTCGCCCCTTCAGGGCTCCTCCTGGCGCGATCGCCTCTTTTCCCAGGGCGTTGCCCTGGGCTTTATTATTGCTGCCTTTCGGGCAGCGCCGCAGGCGCACGCCAAGCCTACGCCGCCGGTCGTTGCCGCACCTTCTCCTTCTTCTCCTCGAATTCCGCCCGCAAGGACTTCCGGTCGCTGACCAATTGCTTTTCCAGTTGGCCGACCGCCTCGTCGTCGCCCTTGTCCACGGCCTTGGTGATTTCGTCTTTAAGCAGCAGCTCGCGCTCCGCGATCTTTGCGGCGCATTGCGACTCCAAATCGGCTATCTCCGCCTTTTGTTCAGCCGTAAGCGTCACGACCGGCGTGGACTTGCTCAGCCGTTCCATTGCCAACTCGTAAGCGGTCTTCATGTCTGGGTGCGTTAACCAGCGCACGGTAGCCTACAAGCCTGTGGCGGTGCAAGCGCCGCAGCGCCAGCCGGTGCAGTCGGGTCTTGCGGGCTGAAGGCGTAGCAATGCAGTCGGAATTCAACGCAAAGGCCCAAAGGAGTAAAGACGCGAAGCAAAGAAGATCCTTTTCTACGTCCCGGACAGCGCCAACTAAGCAGGTACACCCGAACTCATGGACTCAGGCGTCCAAAACCTTTGCGTCTTCGCGTCTTTGCGCCTTTGCGTTAAGCAACAGGCTACAGGGTAGGGGCGTCTCGCCGAGACTTCCGCCGGCGCCAATACACGGACGCCTCGGCGAGGCGCCTCTACCACTATCAGAGGTCCGCGTTAACGGCTGGTGTAGTAATAGGCCGCCGGCGTCGGCTGGGGAGTCCAGTAGTAGGTCGGCCCGGCGGTTTGCGCAGGCTGGGCACTCCAGGTCTTTGTAGCCGGGGCCGGGGTCTGTACTGCCGGCGTCACCGGCTGAACGGTATTGTATGCCGGCTGCGCCCTCGTCGGGACCGCATAAGTGGCGGCGGGCGCCGGGGTATAGGCTGGCGC
>DATKNZ010000123.1:0-34829 GCA_035541055.1 Candidatus Acidiferrum sp.
CAGAAATAGAACGCGCCGATGAAGCACAGCATGCTGATTGCGAGCCACATTACAGGTCTAGGGCGCATAAGGACGGGATGATTAAATCAGGGGCAGGCAGGCAAAGTGACGTGTCACACGTGTTCCCCAGATGGTCTGCCGTACAGACAGCACGCCCGGTGCCATGCGAAATATGGCCCAAAACGGCGCTTCTTCGCCCTGAACGGGCCTCTCCCGGGCGTGAGCCTCACGCACCTTGCGGCGAACTCACGCAACGAGGGCTGGGGGGCGAGAGGGACCCCTGTGCTCGGAATGGGCAACATCCAACATCCAACATCCAACATCCAACATCCAATAGGCGCCGCCGTGGCCGTCATTGCATGTTGGACGTTGGATGTTGGATGTTGGATGTTCCCACAGTTTACGCTAGCGCCTCTCAGCGGGCCCACCCTCCCGCCAGAGTCGCGCCGTAGCCTCCCCGTAGCCTCCCCGTGACCACACCGTAGTACCTCTAATAGGCTATTAGAGGTACTACGGTGTGGTGACGGTGTGGTGACGGTGTGGATACGGTGCGGTGAGCATTGGATAGAGGGAGCATACGCCAAGAACGTAAGTGCTTGCGGCCCAACCCCCGGGCGCGGGGCCATAGGCAACATGCTGTGAGCCCGAAGCGGGGCAGCGCGTCCCGCCTGCGCCTTCCTCGGGGAACCTGCTGGTGAGCAAGAGCAAGAGCAAGAGCACGAGCAAGACTTACTCTTGCTCGCCAGCAGATTTTGCGAAGGTTTACGGGCCGTAAGCGGCTTGGGGCGGTGGAAGTGACTCTCTGTGAGGACCTTAAGGATGGGCAATGCTCGTTCCTCGCAACCCTGGGCTGAGAGATTCAATCCCTTCGGTATTTCTGGTAGGGACGCGTTCCACCGCGTCCTACTTGGAGGCAGGAATAGCAGGGACGCGGTGGAACGCGTCCCTACCCAAGCGCGGGTTCGCACGTAAGTCAACCTGCCATAGCTGCTTGCGCATGGTCTCCCTCTGAGGCGTGACTGAACCTCTGGCGGCATGATCGGTTAGGGCGGTGTCAGTTGTTAATCCGGCGGCAGCACGGTAAAGCTCTCAATCACAGGATGTAGATTAGTAATCGCTGGCACGGCCCCGTAAAGGTAGGGAGGCACCCCATCAAAGCGCACGACCGAGCGCGTGGCCACCTCCGCCGTGATCTGGTAGTTGGTCACCAGCCCGAAGAATGGCCCGCTCGTCATCTTGGAATGGTTGGCCGGCTTGAGCGCCTGGCCGTAGGAATAGATGACCACCCGCGGCGTCTGGTCGCACTTCAGCAAGCCGAGGATCTGCTGCGGCAGCCGCTCGACCGCGGCATCGGACAGCGGGGGATTGGGTGGGAAATTGTCGTTGAAAGGGGTGGGGACTGGATTGGGCGAGAGGAACGGCGAGGCCATGGTCAGCTCAGGCACGGCCAAAATGTCCCCCAACCGGTGGAACACCTGGTTCGGGAATACCGGCGGAAGGGCATTATTAGTATTGGCTCTGGCCCTGTTGATGCCATTCACGATCCGCGCGATGGCCGGCCAGGAATTCGAAGCGGGCAGAGTTGGGTCGTAATACCCTGCTGGTGGAATCACCCACGGAGAGACAAGCCCGTTGCCGTTGCCGTCCACGCCGGTGTTTGTCAGCGCCAGGACGCCGCTCAGCACCGACGACCACGCCGCCAGGTTCGTCTGGTTGATGGACAGCCTGCCGCGCGTGGCGTTCGCGTCAAACGCCGTGCTGAACAGGTCCACCAGCCGCCAGTCGTTCGTGGGCTCCGTGGAGAAGGCATCGAAAGCCCACTGGTTGGTCGTCACAAACTGAACGGCTCCAACCCCGTTGCCGACGGCTCCGGCGATCCATTGCGGCATGTTAGTGGCGAACTGGCCGTAGTTGGTCACTGTCATGGTGTTTCCAGTCCAGTTTGTCCATATTCCAGGCAGCCTCAGGTCGCCAGTTAGGGGCAGTGGCGTTGATTTCAGGTAAACCGTTTGCCAGGGCGTGCCCCGGTGGACGCGGCCCAGCCAGCCCGGGTTGGGGAATTTATTCGTAGGGAAGTCCCAGGCGTCCGAGTTCCCGACATTTGCTGCGACTGGGTCTTTGAAGCGGGAATCGAACCTCCCCACGATATTCGGCTTTCCCCAGGGCTCGTAGCGCTTAGCCGGTGTCCCGTAATGGGTGGGAGGTATCGTCGGAACTGTTTCATCGAGATACACGGGCTGTTGGTAATCGGCGGGGTCCTGGACGTCGCCGAGCGTGTAATGGACCAGCGGGTCATTCGCCATCCACACGGTGGGGATGTGAATCGTTCGCAGCGGTGAGTAAGGCGCAGCAAAGGTGCTGAGGTTGACAAAAGCCGGTGCGCCGGGCCCTGCCTGACCGAGGCCGGTGAACTGGTACAGGAAGCGGGCGATACCTTTGTCCTCGTCTGCGCCGTATATCGGGTCTTGCATCGAGCTTTTCCACTCGGTCGTCGAGAGTTTGGGGGTCCCCGAGCTGATATCGTTCTGCAGCCGAATCCCGAACGGCTGGTAGGGATCTGTTCCCGCGTGAATCGTGGTGGGAAGATTCGTGCACCACAACGCATCTCTGGTGAACACCTGGCTATAATTCGGGCCACAGGCGCTCCCCCCCAGGACAGTCATTAGATTTGTCGTCAGGCTGGTGGAGATATGAACGTAATCCAGCAGGCGCCGCGAATTCTGGTCAACCAGGGCGAACCGCATCCTGGCTTTCAAGGTCAGCATAAACTGCGGGATATGGTAATTGGTGAAGTTGGGGGTGCTGTCGTAGTTACCGTTCAGCACAAAGATCTGCTGCTTTAATGAATAGACGGAATTCGTAGGCACAAAGACGTAGCTGGCCGTGTTCGAAGGGAATGCGCCGAGGGGTGTGATGAAGGAGGAGCCTGGAAACTGGACATTATATCCCGGCCAGATAGCCGTGTACGCGTTTGGAGGAGAATTCAGCGGCTGCCGAGAGCCGTAGGCCGGTGGGTTGAGAAGAACGCCGTTCTCATTGGTCAGGATGACCGAAGTATCGGGCCACGCATAGAGCTGCACCGGGCGGTTGTAGGCCGCGGCGTAAGAGTTCCAGGCCTGGAGCCCGACCACATTGGTAACGCTCACATAGTACGCCGGGTCCATTTCATTCACCGGGGCGGTCGTAGAACCGTTCGGCCTCTTGTAGATCAGTTTGCGCGCCGCCTGTACCTGGGTGTCCATGGCGAGCTCGTTAAAGCTCGGCATGCCCTTCTTGGCGCCGATCACGAGAGGGACGTTGTAAACCATGCTGTTGAATCTCAGATTCGAGCGGTCCGTCGGATCGGAAAGGTCGAGCGGGGGCTTGGTGGTCAGGATGGTGGTAAACGTGTCAGAAGGCAGCACCTCCTGGTAGCCGCGGATGAATATCCCGTTCTTCCCGACGGGCGTGAACAGTGGCTGGAACACCGTCGGGAGGTAGGGGTAGGTTTGGGGGTAGCTGGCGTCGAGGCGATTCGTGGTCGCATCGTAAAGATTGGCGGCGAGCTGGAAGAGGCGATGAAGCGAAGGCGTGTAATAGTTCGTCGGCCAGATCGGAATCTGCAGGTTGGTCACCAGCACTCCTGAAATAACGTTGGTGACCAGGAGGTTAGACGTGCTGTAAGAGGCGCCTACCGTGTAGCCGGCATCCACCATGAGCCGGATGGCGGCGTTGGTGAAGAACTGCGCCGGGTTCCAGGATTGGAAGTTGGTCGTGGCGCCCGGCACGACGTAGCCGAACTTGTCCACGTTGCAATAGTTCAGGTTCATCTTGTCCGTCGGCTCGGGGGCGGAGTCGGTGCCGAGCTGGGACAGGAGGCGGTAGAAGGTGTAACGGTCGTAGGTATCCACGTTCGTCCCGGCCATCTTCAGCCGTTGGGGCAGGGTGTATCCTTTGCCGAGGCCGGGCTGAGCGGCCTTGTTTGGGTCGAAGAGGTCCTGGGAGCTATAGAAGTGGTTGGGGTTTTCGGCGCCCGGCCAGGGGTTCTTGGTGCGCGAGGTGTCCTGGTCAATGGTGCCAGTTGGCCACCACGTGTTCGTCATAAGCGGGCCACCGCAGTAGCCGTCCATGAAGTCCCTGCTGAAGGCGTTGTTGCCCGGGGCGCCGAACAGGTTGCCGGCGGTTGCCAGGGATTTGATATTGGCGGCGTAGCGATAACGCAACAGGGCGACGGCGTCCTGAAAGGCCGCCCCCGAGTTGGGCGTGGTCTGGTCGGCGTAGTAGGTGTAGGGGGCGCCGAAGGCATTGCCTACCGGGAAAGGCCAGTAGTTCGTGTTGAGGTCCACGAAGAAGCCGGCGAGGTTCATCTCGGCCGTCATCACCCCCTGGTTGCGCAGGAACGCGTCCGACCAAGTCCCGTTCGGAGAGGCCGTGATACCGGGCTTGCCGTAGTTGTGCACCATGTTGAGGTCCAGCGTCTGGCCGGCCGGCACCACGAGATAGGCATAGCGGGAGGTGAAGAGGTTGGTCGGCGAATGGAACAGCTCGGCGTGCTGGAGGAGGCCGATCCATTGCGGGTCACCTACGAGGTAGTCCCAGAAGCCGGTGGGCTGGTTGAGGTTATTGGTGAGGGGCAGGTAGCCGGTTGGGTCGAACATGCCATTCTGGTTCAGGTCCACGTAGAACCGGAAGTCGTTGGAGGCGGTATTGGGAGCGGGATTGAGGTTGGTCACGATGACCACGGGCGGGCGGGGGTTCCACCACAGGTTCTGGATGTTCTGGAGCTGCTGCGGTAAGTTGAGTGGTGAGCCCGCGGTTGTGTAGTCGTAATTAACGTTTGTGAGCGAGTCCAGCGCTCCCGGTGTGGGATCGAACCCATTGGTGTTGATGTAGTTGGTCGAGACCAGCAGCCCATAGTTGAATGGGTTGTTGTTGGTCAGGACCGAGTTGGTCAGGATTAGGTTCATGATCTCGGCGATTGCGCGGTCGCGGGCGGTGTCCGCGGCCAGCCGGGCCATGTGCATGTCGGTCTGCGTGCTGACGGAGCTTTTCTCGGAGCGGCTCACCACCAGGAAGGTGATCGCCATGAAGGTGATGACCGACAGGAGGATGAGGGTGATGACGAGGGCGACGCCGCGCTCCTCGGGGGAGGCCGAGGGTCCTCGCGAGCCCTGATTAGTTGGATTGCCGGAGAAGTTTGGGCTCGCGGGGACGCTCGCCCTCCCCAAGAGGTTAAAACGTGATGCGTGGTGCGTGGGGCGTGGGGCGGGGGCACGCATGGCCCGCTCGCCCCTCTTTGTTCTGCGTATGGCGTTCATTGGAAAGCGGTGGGATCAACATCGCGGACGGGGATGCGCTGGCGGAAGAGATGGATGCGCGTGCTGATATCGTCGCGCTGGACGTAGGCGAGCCGGGCGGCGGGCGCGGCAATCGAGTCGTAGCGGGAGTAGGTGCGCGGCTCCATCATGCCCAGTTGCAGCTCGAGGTAGGCCGGCACGGCGTTGCTCCAGGTGTAGAGCAGGTCCGTCTGGTCCGGGTAGGTCAGCGTGTAGTGGCTGATGGCGGGATGGAGGGAGCCGTAGGCGTAGAAGGGGCCGTTCGTGCGGACCAGGAACCAGGCGTTCGTATGAACGCCGTCGTTGTAGAGGGGGAAGCCGTTGGTGGCGAACGCGCGCAGGACCAGGTGCACTACGCCGTCGCAAATGCGGTTCGAGATGGAAAGCGAGAGCGCGCCCCCGGAGTTGGCGGCCAGGCACGCGTTGGTGAAGTCCTGCAAGAGCCAGCCCGGGTCGGTTGGCAGGCCGGGCAACGGATACGCCCGCCCGCCCGGGGCGGTGCCGGTCTGTGGCGCCAATACCGGCATGGTCTCCGACCAGCGATAGAGGCTGCCCACGCCGGCCTGGCCGGGGCCGGTAATAGCCGGGTAGAGGTAGCCGTTCGGGTCAGGTACACGGACACAGTAGCCGATGCCCACCCAGTTCTGGTTCTGCCGGGTGAGCACGTAGATGTCTTCGAGGTAGTTGGTGCGCGTGGGCAGCGGGCTGGTGTTGCTGGGCAGGGACTGCGTCAGCGGCGTCAGAGCCGTGCTGATGCGGGTGTAGTAGTTCGGTCCGGGCGCGCCGGCGGGGGTGACCTGTTCCAGCTCGCGCGTCATCATGTCGGTGACGGTGCGCGCGGCCTCGAGCACGTCGGTCTGGCCCATGCTGGTCATGAAGGCGCGCTGGGTCTGGTTGAACATGGCAAAGAGGCCAAGGATGATGAAGGAGAGCAGGGCGATGGTGACGAGGATTTCGACCAGCGAGAAGGCGGAAGGGCGGCGGGGAGCGTGTGGCGTGTTGCGTGGGAGGTGGGGCCGCGCGGCAGGAGAAGGCCGAAATCCGAAGGTCGAAGGCCGAAGCAAGGCCGAAATCCGAAGTCCGAAGAAGCGCGGAAAGCAGGGTGATATTCGGGCTTCGGGCTTCGGCCTTCGGATCTCGGGTTTGGCCGGCCCGCAGTAGTGTTGTCGAATTGCTACCGGGCCTCGCCCGATGTTCTGCAACCAGGAATCTATGCGGATGGCAGTTTTCACGGCTTAGGGAAAGTTCGTGGTGTAGTTGCCGGGCTGGAAGAAGTAGAGTGTGTGCGCCAGGTCAACAGGGTAGTTGGTCTCATTGGTTGGCAGGAGCCTGCCGCCGGCCATGCAGCGAAAGGATTGCTGGTTGGGGCCCGCCTTGCCTTTGGGGTCCACCAGCGGCCAGCGGAAGGTCAGCCGCACTTCATGCAGATTGCCCTGCAAATTAAGAGGCTGCTGGTCGCCAATCGGCGCTTTCGGATTGAAGGTCGGGTCGTAAGATGTCCCGTAGGTGATGATTTCAGGCATCAGCCGATAGCTGAAGGCCAGATCCTGCATGGCGCTGTTGGTCTGGGGGTACTTCTCGCTCATCGGCCCGCTCATGGAGCGCACGTAGGCCACCACATGGTTGCTGATGTAGCCGTTGGCGAAACTCGTCCCGCTTTTGGTGGTTATGGGAATATACTTGGGAGTGCTGAGGAGGCCGATGATCCGGTAGCCGCTGTTGAGTGGATACGTCACCACCACCTGCGGAGATGACCCGTAGGGCCCATACCCATATTGTGAGCTCGGCGGGATAGGCGTGCCGTTGGGGTTGAACCGGGTCACGTCGTTGGTGATGCCAATGATGTAATTGGTGAGGTCGTCCAGCCCCTGGGCGCCGTTGCGGATGGCCTCCAGGAAGATGGTGCCGTCCTGGTTGATGATGGTCTCCTGCCGGTTCTGCTTCTGCAGGCCCATGCCGATGGGCAGGATGCCGACAATGGCCACGAGCGCGAAGCCGATGACGGCCAGGCTGATGGCGATTTCAACCATCGTGAAGCCGGCGGAGCGGGGGGAGCGTTGAAGCGTTAGAGCGCGGTGCTCTGTCCGCATTCCGCACTCCGCACTCCGCACTCCGCACTCGGTTCGCTCCGCACTCTGGTTGGTGTTCATAGCGCTTTGGCGTGTTCGATGCGGCCGCGGCCCGTGAGCGGGTCCACGAAGACGACGTTGTAGTTGTTAGTGGTGTTGCCGGAGGGGACGTCGTGGGGCGTGGGCAACACCTGCAAGGCTACCTTTGTATGGGGGTCGCGCGAGATGCCCACGGTGCCCTGGGTGATGGGGATGAACTCAGGCTCGGTCTCGGGCGTGCCCCAGCCGCTCACAAGCTGGCCCATGCCGTTGAAGGCAATGTAAGGCAGCGTCACCCAGGTGCCGGCGCCGGACTTCTTGGTCGTCTCCGACGGGAACGGGATGTTGTTCGTCCAGTTGAAGGGATACACGGTGTAGGCGAGGTGGGGGGCGAGGCTCGTGTCGTTGGTATAGATGCGCAGGACGGGCACCGAGGGGAGGATCTGCTGGAATTTCTCCAGCGAGAAGTAGGCGCCCTGCGGCAGGGTCCGCCAGGCCGTCAGGTAGCGCGGGTTGCTCTGGCCGGGCTGGTCCCCGATGCTGCGCAGGGACACGTAGCAGTAGCCAGTGAGCTGCTTCTCGATGAGGGTGTTGGCCAGGTTCTGGTCGTTCAGGCTCCAGGCCGCATGCGTGCTCTGGTAGGCGGGGTCGTTCCAGAAGCCGGGCGGCACGAAGACCATATAGACGGTGGTGCGCTGGCTCAGCGCAAGCTGCCGGGCGTAGGTGACGGCGTCCAGCGTCTGCCGCGAGGCGGCGGCGGAGGCGTTGGGCTTGAGGCTGTTGATCGAGGGCAGGGCAATGGCCGCGATGATGCCCATGATGGCGATCACCGCCAGTAGTTCGATGAGCGTGAAGGCGCGGGACCTGGTGCGTGGTGCGTGCAGGGCGTCTGCTTTGCGCCTTTGCGCCTTTGCGCCTTTGCGTTGAATTCCGAATGCGCTGTTACCGCTGAAGGCTGCGCTCTTCGCCCGGCGCTCCGCAGTCCGCACTCCGCAGTCCGCAGTCCGCAGTTTCATAGTTACTGTTTCCAGCTCAGGATGTTGTCCCTGTTGGCGCCCTGGTTGGCGGAGGAATTCGGGTCAATCATGCCATCCGGGCCGGCGGACCAGACCATGACGGGGGAGTTGCACTCATAGGTGGGCACGCCGCCGATCATAATGGGGATGAGCCCGTTCAGGCCGGCCTTGGGGACAGTGCCGCTGCTCGGATCCTGAGAGACTGCCTGTAGCCGGTAGAAGGCGTCGCGCGCCTTGCCGTCATAGTTGAGGTCAACGGTAATGACGTAGGGGTTGAGCCAGGGATCGCGATAGATGCCGTCGGGGCCGACGCCGGGCTGGTTCGTGGCGCTGACCACTGTGGCACTCAGATAACGCGTGCGCTGGGGGTTTTTGACATGGCCGTACTCAATCGTGTGCACGGTTGGGGCGATAGGCCAGGCTTCCATATCCATGAGCACGGCCATCACTTCGGCATTGTTGGTCTTATAGGAAAGCGTACCCGGGGTCTGAACCGTATAGGTGACGCCCGGCGTCTTAAAGTCGCCGCCGTAGGTGAAGTCCTCAGGGCCGCCGCTGCCTGTCGGGACCGCTGAAGCCACGGACATGGCATTAAGGGGGCCGACGCTGGAGACCGGCCACTTGCCCGAGTTGTCGGCCTCGTAGGTATTGACCGCGTTGGCGATCTGGCCGGCCTGCAACTGGGCCTTGCCCTTTTGCGCCGCCAGCCTGGACCGGCTGATGGCCGGCAGAAGCAGCGCGGCGAGAATGGCTATGATGCTGATGACGACAAGCAGTTCGATGAGCGTGAAGCCCCGGCGCGAACGGCCGGGGCGGGAGGCTGAGATGTGCATAAAAGTGAAACGTGTTGCGTGTGGCGTGTGGCGGGTGGCGTGGGCGCGCAGCGGCGGGCGCGGTGAGCTTTGATATTTGTGTGTGCTCATAGTCCGTAAGGTTTGCCGACCACCTGCGGCGTGGTGCTCCAATTGCTGAGGCGGTCGGTCTGGCCGCCGACATAGACGTCCACCCAGAGGTCGAAGGTCTTCGGGTTGTTGGTGGGGTTGCTCGAGTTGTAGCACCAGGGGCTGATCTTCTGGCCGGTGGGCGTGGTGAAAGCGTACGGGCCGTCCAGGGCGACTCCCAGGAGGTTGCAGGTCTTGCCGTTGATGCTTGTGGTCACAAACTGGTTCGCTTTGATGCCGCCTTCCCGGATGAAGGAGACGGCGGTGGGCGCTTCATCCCCGTTGCCGGGCTGGTTGCAGTTGACGAAGCCGGACACATTGACGAAGGCGAGGGGAACGTCGCTGACGTTGAGCTTCGCGCTCCCATCGAGCGTCTGGAAGTAGGGTGTGGACGCGGGCACATTGGTCGTGCCGAGCAGCTCGTAGTAGAGCTGGTTCGTGGAGTACCACCCCCCATTATCGGGCGGGTAGTGGCCGAACTTGGCCTGGTAGGCCTCGATAGCCGTCTCGATTTGGGTCAGGTCTCCGCGGGCGCGGGTGCGGATCGTCTGCTTCTTCACGGCGCTCAGGACGGGGAAGGTCAGTGCGGCCAGCGTGGCCATGATCGCCACCACGATGAGCATCTCGATGAGGGTGAAGCCGAGCCGGCGCGCGGCGGGTTGCGGGTTGCGTGGTGCGTGGTGCGTGGGGGAGCCGGCTTTGGCCTTTTGGGTCTGTGGATCGGTATGCTTCATTTTGCCTGCCTCCGGTTATCGTTCGCGAAACTCCTGTTCCAGGCGCTCGCTGAGCCACTGCTTGATCATGCTTTGGTAGTTGAGATAGCGGACGCGGGCCAGGCGCTTGATCCGGGCCAACATGCGGGGGTCAATGCGCAGGGTGATCAGCACCGACTCGGAAGCCTCCGAGTTGCCGGCGACGGCGGTTTCCATGAGGCGGAGGTCGGGCCGGTTCTCGGCCCAGAAGTCCGCCTCGGCCCCTTCACTGTCGAAGATGGGTACTTCTTCCCATTTGGCGATAGCGCGCATGTTTAGCGTTACGGCGTTAAAAGGGGTGAAGCGTTGAAGCGGCGGCAAGCGCCTAACCATTCAACCCTTTTAACGTTCTTAACGGGCCACGGGCTCATTGTGCCAATGCCTGTTCCAGCTTCCGCTGGTAGAAGAACCGTTCTTCGGGCTCGAACGGGCGGGCGTAGAGGACGCGGACCTGCTTGCCGTTGGTCCGATACACGCTGAAGATGCCCGCCCCGCCGGCGGAAGCGCCCAGGTTAAAGAACCGGGCCTGCACCGAGAAGCGGGGCGAATCCGGCAATAGCCGCACCGCAAACGGGTCCTCGAACGATTCTTCGATTTCCTGCAGCGTCAAAGAGCTGTCCAGATTGAAGGGCGGGTTGTTCCAATCGAACTCCATACGGGGTCAACTGTATATCCAACGCCCATGCAATGTATTTACATTGTATATACGCATGGCTGGCGCTTGCTGTCAACGGCTATATTGAAAAAAGTTGCAGAATAATGCAAGGGCGTAAACGAGGCATCCACCGCCCCGGCGTATCGCGGCCAGGCCGGGTATGCCGGCATGACCCCTGTTTGAGGGTGAAATACCAACCTCTTCCCGGCGATACGCCGGTGTATCTCCCATGTGGGTCGACCCACATGGGGGACACACCGGCGTATCGCCGGGGTCGGACAGGAGGTGCACCGGCAAGAACCCGATGCCGGTGGGCCACGGCGCGGAACTCAGACCCAAGCGGGTTTCTCATGGTAAGCGATTGGAACCACCGCGAGCAGGGTATCGCTAAAGGGCTTGTCTTTTCCAACCAGGCGGGAACATTGTGATGGTCATGAACGCGATAGAAACCACCGGTGTCGTGGAAGGGCAGCATCAATTGCGCCTGGACCAGCCATTGCCGATCGCCAGGCAGAGCCGCGTCAGAGTGATTGTGCTTGTGCCCGAGGAAACAGACGTACCCGAGGGTGCTTGGACGAAAGCTGCTGCGAGCAGCCCCGCGTTCGATTTCCTGAAGGATGCCGCGGAGGACATCTACACTTCCGCCGACGGCAAACCGTTTCATGACCAAGGGTAAGGTTGTCCTTGTTCCATTCCCGTTCGATGACATGACCGCCAGCAAGGTCCGGCCTGCGGTCTGTTTGACAGAGCCTATCGGACCGCACCGGCACGTTGTGGTAGCTTTCGTCAGCAGCCAAGTGCCGCTCGAGCTTGCAGCCACGGATGTGGTGCTCGAGCCCAAAAGACCGGATTTTGCAGCCACAGGATTGCGGGTAGTCTCGGTGCTGCGATTGCATCGCCTGGTGACGTTGACCACGGCGCTCATCCGCCGGGAACTGGGCACTTTGTCGCAACCGTGGCAAGCGGAGGTGGCTCAAAAGCTGTCAGCGCTGTTTGGCCTGCCAGCCCGTTAGTGAGCCTGTAACCGGCCAGCGGCCTAATCCTTGTCGCCCTTGTCGCCGCCGATGTTGTTCATCAGGTCAATGAGGGGCAGGAACATGGCGATGACGATGCTGCCGACAATGACCGCGAGGAACACGATCATGATGGGCTCCAGCAGGGACGTCATGGCCGACACGGCGTTATCCACTTCGTCGTCGTAGTTGTCGGCGATCTTGAGAAGCATCTCGGGCAGGGCGCCGGTCTGTTCGCCGACGTCCACCATGCTGATGACCATGGGGGGGAAGACGCCCGAGGCTTCGAGCGGGGCGGTGATGGTCTCGCCTTCCTTGACGCTCTCGTGGACGGAGGTGACGGCATTGGCAACGATGACGTTGCCGGCGGTCTCTTTGACGATGGTAAGCGCCTGCAGGATGGGCACACCGCTGCTGACCAGGGTGCCAAGGGTGCGAGTGAACCGGGAGATGGCGACCTTGCTGACCACGGGGCCGAGGACGGGCATCTTGAGCTTGAACTTGTCCCAGAGGCGGCGCCCGAGCTTGGTCGCGATGAACAGCCGGAACAGGACGCAGAACACGGCGACGCCGCAAGCCGTATAGAAGATATGGTCTTTGACCATTTCGCTGACGCCCAGCACCAGGCGGGTGAAGGCGGGCAACTGGCGGCCTTCCAACATGCCCTCGAACACCTGGCGGAAGGCGGGCACGACTTTGACCATCAGCACGATCAGGATAGCGGTGGCCACGACGAGCACGGCGACCGGGTAGAACATGGCCGCGATGACCTTGCCCTTGATCTTCTGGGCTTTCTCCATGAACTCGGAGAGGCGGTTCAGGACGACTTCGAGCACGCCGCCCAGCTCGCCGGCTTTGACCATGTTGACGAACAGGCGGTTGAAGACTTTGGGGTGCTGGGCCAGGCCCTCGGAAAAGGTGCTGCCGCCTTCGATGGCCAGGGCCAGCTCGGCGATGATGGACTTGAGGGTGGGGTTGCGCTCCTGTTTCTCGAGCACGCGCAGGCCGCGCAGCAACGGGAGGCCGGCGTCCACCAGCGTGGCCAACTGGCGGGTGAACGTCGTCAACACCTTCGATTTCACCCGGCCGCTCAGGCCGGGGATCTGGATGTTGATGTTCATGCTCATCCCCTTGCCCTTGCCCTTGGCCTTGGGCTTGCCGCCGGCCTTCGCCCCGCCCTTCTTGTCCGGCTTCTCCCTGAGCTTGTCTATCTCGACGATCTTGGTGGGGAAGAGGCCCATCTCCTTGACGCGGCCGATGGCCTCATTTTGACTGGCGACTTCGAGGGTGCCCTTGGTCTCCTTGCCGTGGGCGTCCATCGCCACGTAGTTATACTTGGGCATATTACGTGTACTTCACGACTTCTTCGATAGTAGTAGCACCCTCGAAGATGCTGCGCAAGCCGTCTTCCCGGAGGGTGATCATCCCCATCTCGACCGCCTTCTGTCGCATGACGACGGTCGGGGCGCGTTCGTTGATGAGCGCGCGGATGGCGTCCGAAATAGTGAGCAGCTCAAAAATGCCTCTGCGGCCCTTGTAGCCGGTGTCATTGCAGGTGGAGCAGCCGCGGCCATAGTAGAAGGCTTTGTCGCCCAGGTCGTGCGGCGAGAGGTTGAGCATGGCCAACTGGCTTTCGGTGGGCTCGAAGGGCGTGCGGCAGTTCTTGCAAATCGTGCGCACCAGGCGCTGCCCGATGACCGCCACGAGCGTGGAGGAAATCAGGAACGGCTCGACGCCCATATCCACCAGGCGCGTAACGGCGCCCGGGGCGTCGTTCGTGTGCAGCGTGCTCAGCACCAGGTGCCCCGTGAGCGAGGCCTGGATCGAAATCTGGGCGGTCTCCAGGTCGCGCATTTCGCCGACCATGATCACATCCGGGTCCTGGCGCAGGAACGAGCGCAACGCTTTGCTGAAGGTCAGCCCGACCGCCTCATTGATGGCGACCTGCATGATGCCTTCGATATCGTATTCGACAGGGTCCTCGGCGGTGAGCAGCTTGGAGTCAATGGTGTTGACCCGGCGCAGGCAGGAGTAAAGGGTGGTGGTCTTGCCGCAGCCGGTTGGGCCGGTGACGATCACGATGCCGTTGGGGCGCTGGATGGCTTCCAGGGTGTAGTCGTACAGGTATTTCGGGAAGCCCAGCGATTCGATCTCCAGGTTGACCGCCGCGCGATCAAGAACGCGGAGCACGACTGATTCGCCGAACTGCGTCGGGAGCGTCGAGACGCGGAGGTCAATGGTGCGGTTGCCCATCGGGTAGGTGATGCGCCCGTCCTGCGGCACGCGGCGCTCGGAGATGTTCAGGTTCGCCATGACCTTGAGGCGCGAGATGACGGGCAGCGCCAGGTGCTTGGGCGGCGGGGACATTTCGTAGAGGGCGCCGTCCACGCGGTAGCGGATCTTGAACTCCGTCTCGAAGGGCTCGAAGTGGATGTCGCTGGCGCGGTCCTGGACGGCCTGGAAGAGCACGAGGTTCACGAAGCGGACGATGGGCGCTTCGTTGGCGAACTTCTCCATCATGGCCGCGTCGTCCATGACCGCGGCCTGGTCGGCTTCCTTGGCGATGTCCGTGTCCGAGCCCAGCTCTTTCAGGATGTCGGAGACGTTCTCGCTTTCCTGCGGGTAATACTTCTCGATGGCGGCCTCGACCTGCACCGGGTCGGCGATGACGAGCTGGATGTCCTTCTTGACGATGAAGCCCAGCTCGTCAATGCGGCTGACGTTGAGGGGGTCCACCAGCGCCACCTGCAGGGTCGAGTTCTGTATCGCCACCGGCAGGCACTGGTACATGTGCACGGTCTTGGCGGGGATGCTGGCCAGCAGCTCGGGTGGGAAGTCGCGGGAGTTGAGCGTCACCACAGGCGCGCCCATCTGGTTCGAGATGGCCTGGAGAATCGAGTCCAGGTCCATGACGCCGAAGTCCTGGAGAATCTGCGAGACGGGCTTGCCGGTGCGCTTGAATTCGCCCAGCACCTCCTCGTACTGGAGGTCGTCTATGAGGCCCTGGTCCTTGATCAGCGAGAGCAGCGGGTTTGTGACGTCGTCGGCCATAGTTTAGGTCTTGCCGGCCGCCGCGGCGCCTGGCTCGACACCGACCGCCTGGGCCAGCTCGAGTTCCTGCAGCTTGGCCTGAATGGTCACGGGGTCCTGCGCCTTGGTGACCACTTCCTCCCGCGCGATCATCCCGGCCAGGTATTTGTCTATCAGGAAGCTGTCGAGAGTGACCATGCCATACTTGGCGCCGGTCTGAATGTCGGACTGGATGCGGAAGGTCTTGTTGTCGCGGATGAGGGCGGCGATGGAGGGCGTGTTCACCATGATCTCGAAGACGGCGACGCGGCCCGGCTTGTCAATGCGCGGGATGAGCAGTTGCGAGATCACCGCCTGCATAACCGTCGAAAGCTGGATGCGGATTTGTTCCTGCTGGTTGGTCGGGAACGCGTTGACGATACGATCAATGGTCTTGGCGGCGCCGGTGGTGTGCAGCGTGCCGAAAACGAGGTGCCCGGTTTCCGCCGCCGTGATGGCCGCGTCAATCGTCTCCAGGTCGCGCATTTCGCCGACGAGGATGACGTCGGGGTCCTGGCGCAGGGCGCGGCGCAGCGCCTCGGCGAAGTTGGGCACGTCCACGCCGATCTCGCGCTGGGTGACGATGGCCTTCTTGTGCTTGTGGTAATACTCGATGGGGTCCTCGATCGTGATGATGTGGGCCTCATCGCGCTCCTCGTTGATGATGTTGATCATTGAGGCCAGCGAGGTCGTCTTGCCCGAGCCCGTGGGCCCGGTCATCAACACCAGCCCGCGCGGCTTGTAGAGCAGCTCTTTCGCGGAGGGCGGCAGGCCGATCTGCTCGAACGTCAGCATCTTGCTCGGAATCTGCCGCAGCACGAGGCCGAAGTTGCCTTTCTCCTTGAAGACGCTCACCCGGAAGCGCGCCATCTCGCCGAAGGCGAAGCCGAAGTCGGCGCCGCCGCGCTCGCGCACGTGCTGGATATGATCCTCGGAGGTGATGCTGCGCATCAACTCCTCGCTGTCCTCGGCCGTTAGGCTTGGGCCTTCGACGCGGTGCAGGATGCCGTGCACGCGAATGACGGGCGCGGTTCCCACGCGGATGTGAAGGTCGGAGGCGCCTTCGGACACCACCAACTGCAACAAATCTGACATCGAGTAAGACATGCGAAAAGCAAATCGAACTAGCTGCGAATCATACTCATACCAATGGACAACCGTGAAGGGGGTAAATCACGTGGAACAAGTGACGAATGACGAAGGCCAAATGACGAAGGAATGCCGAATGACGAAGCTCAAAGGCCAGTGCCGCACGCCCGGTTCGGCATTCGTCATTGGGCATTCCTGCGTCATTGGGCCTTCGTCATTCGTCATTTCAGACTAATCCACGTCGCCCACGGTCGCGCGGATGACTTCATCCGGCGTCGTCAAACCGGCCTGGGCCTTGCGCACGCCGTCCTCGCGCAAGGTGCGCATGCCCATCTCGCGGGCGCGAGCGCGCAGCACGGACGAGGGCACCTTTTCATAGATGAGCTTCCGCGCCTCGTCATCAATGACGAAGATTTCAAAGATGCCAAAGCGTCCGCGGTAGCCGGTGTTGGAGCAGTTCGAGCAACCCTTGCCCTTGAGGAAGGTCGAGCCCTGGACGCTGGCGGCATCCATGCCGAGCGTGCGCATTTCGACCTCGGTCGGCATGGTTGGGGCCGCGCACTGCTTGCAGACCTTGCGCACGAGCCGCTGCGCCATGAGGCCGCGCGTCGAGGAGGCCACGAGGAAGGGCTTGACGCCGATATCAATGAGGCGCGTCACGGCGCTTGGAGCGTCATTGGTGTGGAGCGTGGAGAAGACGAGGTGGCCCGTGAGGGAGGCATTGATGGCAATGGTGGCCGTTTCGAGGTCACGAATTTCCCCGATCATGATCACGTTGGGGGCCTGGCGGAGGATCGAGCGCAGGGCGGCGGCGAAACTCAGCCCCACGGCCTCGTTCACCTGCACCTGGTTGATGCCGGCCAGCAGGTATTCCACCGGGTCCTCCACGGTGATGATCTTGCGGTCGGGCCGGTTGATGAAATGGAGGCAGGAGTAAAGCGTGGTGGTCTTGCCCGAGCCCGTAGGGCCGGTCACCAGCAGGATGCCGTCGGGCAGGCCAATGAGCCGCTCGAAGGTCTGCTGGTCGTCCGTGAAGAAGCCCAGTTCCGGCAAGCCCAGTCGCAGTCCTTCCTTATCCAAGATACGCATGACGATGCTCTCGCCGTGGTTGGTGGGCAAGCACGATACGCGCAAGTCAATCAGCTTCGGCCCCACCGTCGTCTGGATGCGCCCGTCCTGCGGGATGCGGTGCTCCGAGATGGACATGTTGGACTGAATTTTGAGGCGGCTGATGATGGCCGGCTGCAGCCGTTTGGGCGGGGCCTTCATCTCGTGCAGGACGCCGTCAATGCGGTAGCGCAGCCGGAACTTCTTCGCCAGCGGCTCCAGGTGAATGTCCGAAGCGCGCATCTTGAACGCGTCGGTGATGATCGTGTTGACCAGCTTGATCAGCGGGGCGTCAGCCTCGACCGCCGCCCCGTCCGCAGCCGCTTGCTCGACCTCGACATGCTCGCGGGTGAGGTCCTCGATGACCTCCTTGTAGCGCGGGTCAGTGGTCACGCCGCCGCTGCGCTCGGCGTAGTACTTGCCCAGCGCCGCCTCGATGTCGGCCTCGGACGCGACCTGCAGGTTGATCTCCATGTGGAGCAGGTGCGTGAGGCTGTCAATGGTATCCAGGTCGGAAGGATCGGCCAGGGCAACCGTCAGCGAATTCTCGTGCTTGAAGACTGGCACGACGCGGTATTTGCGGGCGATGTGGCGCGGGATCGTGGCGATGACATCGTCGGCGATCTTGATGTCCTTGAGGTTGACGACTTCGGCGCCGAAGTGGGCGGCCTTGGCCTGCGTCACGTCCTCGGGCCGGACCACTTTGTTGGCCACTAACAGGTCCACCAGCCCGACCCCGGCGGATTCAGCTTCCCGCCGTGACTCGGCTACTTTCTCCGGTGAAACGAATCCCAGGTCCACCAGGATATCGGCCAGATAGTCGTCTTTTTCAGCCACAGCTCAAATCAGAGTATGCGTGTTTGGATAGACAAGCGAACATCAGGGTATCCGAGAATGCTGCCGTGTCAATGCGGTGGTAACCCCGGTAAACGCGAGGCCTGGCGTCCGCCCGGCGGGGCGGTTGAACACATTTTCTGGTTTCCCTGTCCATCGGTCTATAAGATTTCAGAACGATGAATACCGGAATCAATGCGATCAACGAAGCGGTGCAGGAAGCGGGCGCTTTCGTCCGGCCGCTCTTCAACGAAATAGGCAAGGTCATCGTGGGCCAGAGCTACCTGGTCGAGCGGTTGGTGATCGGCCTGCTGGCCAATGGGCATGTGCTGCTGGAGGGCGTGCCGGGGCTGGCCAAGACGCTCTCTGTGAAGTCGCTGGCCAATTGCCTCAACGTGAAGTTTTCCCGCCTGCAGTTCACGCCCGACATGCTCCCGGCCGATGTCGTGGGCACGCAGATTTACAATCCCCAGTCCGGCGCCTTCACCACGCGCAAAGGGCCGATCTTCGCCAACCTGGTGCTGGCGGACGAGATCAACCGCGCGCCGGCCAAGGTACAGAGCGCGTTGCTCGAGGCCATGCAGGAGAAGCAGGTCACCATCGGCGACCAGACCTTCAAGCTGGAGGAGCCTTTCCTGGTGCTGGCGACCCAGAACCCGATCGAGCAGGAGGGCACCTACCCGCTGCCCGAGGCGCAGGTTGACCGCTTCATGCTGAAGCTGAAGATCGGTTACCCTTCCCGCGCCGAGGAGCGGCAGATTCTCGAGCTCATGGCCCGCACTTCCGGCACGCCCAGCACCACCCCGGTCGTTGAGCCACAGCAGATTCTCCGCGCCCGGCAGGTCATCAACGACATCTACGTGGATGACAAGGTGAAGGACTACATTGTGGACCTGGTCTGCGCGACGCGCGACCCCGAGGAGCACAAGATCCAGGTGAAGGAGTTCATTCAACTGGGCGCCTCACCGCGCGCCACGATTTACCTGACGCTGGCGGCCAAGGCCTATGCGTTCCTGAAGGGCCGGGGTTATGTCACGCCGCAGGACGTGAAGAGCATCGGCATGGATGTGCTGCGGCACCGCGTGGCGATCACCTACGAGGCCGAAGCCGAGGAGAAGACGAGCGAGATCATCGTGCAGAAGATCTTTGATGAGCTGCCGGTGCCGTAGGCCGCCGGTTCCCCTGCCGCATGATTCCCCGCGAGATTCTCAAGAAGATCCGGCAGATCGAGATTCGCACCAACCGCCTCGTGAGCGAGACGCTGGCCGGCCAGTACCACAGCGTCTTCAAGGGCCAGGGCATGAACTTCGACGAGGTGCGCGAGTACCAGCCGGGCGACGAGGTCCGCTCCATAGATTGGAACGTCACGGCGCGGATGAACCATCCCTTCGTGAAGAAGTTCGTCGAGGAGCGCGAGCTGACCCTCATGCTGGTGGTGGACGCCAGCGGCTCGGGCATGTTCGGCTCGCATGCCCAATCCAAGCGCGAGTTGGCGGCGGAGATTGCGTCCGTGCTGGCCTTCTCGGCCATCCGCAACAACGACAAGGTCGGCCTGATCCTGTTTACGGACGAGGTGGAGAAGTTCATTCCACCGCGCAAGGGCCGGCGCCACGTCCTGCGCGTCATCCGCGAGGTGCTCTTCTTCGAGCCGCGGCGGCGCGGCACAGACCTGAACGGAGCGCTGGAGTTCCTCCTGCGAGTGACGGCGCACAAGGCCATTGCGGTGGTGATATCCGATTTCATCGGCTCGCCCGCGCAGTCCGGCGGCGCGCGCCGGGGCAAGCTGCGCCCGCAGATGATGCTGCTCGAATCGCTGGCGCAGGCGTCCCAGACCATGCTACGCCAGGCCAACCGGCGGCATGACGTCGTGGCGGTGCAGATCACGGACCGCTACGAGCTGGAGTTGCCCGCCCTCGGCCGCCTGGTGCTCAATGACGCCGAGACGGGCGAGGTCGTCGAGATCAATACAGGCGACGAGCGCAAGCGGGCCGCATTTGCCGAGCGCCAGGCCCGCGCCCAGTCCGAGCTGGCCCGCCTGTTCCGCTCCGCCGGCATAGACGCCATCCGCCTGCGCACCGACCAGCCCTACGCCGCCGAGCTGGGGAAGTTCTTCGAGACCCGCGAGAAGCGGAGGATGAGGGGGTAAAGTGAGTCTGGAGTCTAGAGTCCCGAGTCTTGAGTCCCGATCCGCCCGATCCGTCTGATCATGGCTCTTACGAACCTCCACCCTCGCTCGGCGCTGTCCGCCGACACTAACGCGCTGCGGGACATCAAGCCGCCGGTCGAGATTCGCAGTGCCTGGGAATTGTTGTGGTGGGCCGTGCTGGTGCTTGCGGTCGCGGGGCTGGCTTACGCGGCCTGGCTCTTCTGGCAACGGCGCCGCGAGCAGGCCCGGATCGTCCCGGTCGTGCCGCCATACATCCGGGCCAAGCAGAAGCTGCGTGAAGCCCTGGCCCTGATCGGCCAGCCCCGTGAGTTCTGCATCGCCGTCTCCGATACCATCCGCTGGTACCTCGAGGAGCACTTTGAGTTCCGGGCGCCCGAGCGCACGACCGAGGAGTTCCTCTACGAGTTGCAGGGCACGACACTGCTGACGCCTGACCAGAAGGGCAGCCTTGGCGAGTTCCTGCAACGCTGCGATCTGGTCAAGTTCGCCAAGTACGAGCCGGGCCGGCCCGAGCTCGAGGACCTGCACGCTTCGGCGGTGCGGTTGGTGGAGGAAACCGAGCCGATCATGAGCACGCTGGAGGCCGTGAAGACGGGCGCGCAAACATGAAACCCGAAGGCCGAAATCGGAAGGCCGAAGGAAGGCCGAAATCCGAAATCCGAATGGCGGGGCCCAGACCAGTGACGCTGCGGTCATGACCTTCGGCCATCCATACGTCCTCCTGTTGCTCCTGCTGCTGCCGGTGCTGTTCTGGCTCAAGGGCAAGCAGGGGCAGCCGCCGGCGTTCGTCTATTCCTCCGTGCAACTGGTGCGCGGCATCCTGAACGTCACGCGCACGCGGTCGGGGGCGTTTCTGGCCGCCCTGCGCTGGCTCATCCTCGCCCTGCTCATCGTCGCCCTCGCCCAGCCGCGCCTCACTCACAGCGAGACCAAGGTCACCGCCAGCGGCGTGGACATCGCGGCGGTGCTCGACATGTCCTACAGCATGGCGGACGAAGATTTCGAGCTGCATGGCGAACCCGCCGACCGCATCACCATGGCCAAGGAGGTCCTCAAGAAGTTCATTGATAAGCGCCCCAGCGACCGCATCGGGCTGATCGTCTTTGCCACGGACGCCTACATCGCCGCGCCGCTGACGCTCGACCACGATTTCGTCCAGGCCAATCTCGAACGCCTGCACCTGGGCTCGATTGACGGCGGCTCGACCGCCATCGGCTCCGGGCTCAGCACCGGCATCAATCGCCTGCGCGAGCTCAAGTCCAAGAGCAAGATCATCATCCTGATGACCGACGGGCGCAACAATGCCGGCAAGCTCGCCCCGCGCACCGTCGCCGAGGCGGCCAAGGCCCTGGGCGTGAAGATTTACACCATCGGCGTGGGCAAACGGGGCGTCTCGCGCCGTCCGCGCATAGACCGCAACGGGCAGCCTGTCCGCGACTTCTTTGGCCGCAAAATGTATGATGCCGACCCGGAGGACCTGGACGAGGATGGCCTTAAGGAAATCGCCGAGATGACCGGCGGCCGCTACTACCGTGCGGACAACTCGGAGCGCTTCCAGGCCATCTACGCCGAGATAGACAAGCTCGAGAAGACGGAGGCCGAGGTGAAGAAATACGCGCATCACCAGGAGCTATTCGCCTTTCTGATCACGCCCGGGCTGGGCGTGCTGCTGTTTGAAATGCTCCTGCGCCATACGGTCTGGAGGAGACTGCCATGAGCTTCGCGAATCTCGCGATGCTCTGGCTGCTGCTGGTGATCCCGCCGGCGCTGGTGGCGTTCTTCTGGTGGTCGGCGCGCGTGCGGCAGCGCCTGCTCACGCAGTTCATCCAGGCGCGGCTGCTGCCCTCGCTGACAATCGGCATTTCGCCCACCCGCCAAAAGATACGCCTGGGTTGCCTCGTGATGGCGGTCATCTGTCTCATCCTGGCGCTGGCGCGGCCGCAATGGGGCTTTGATTGGGAAGAGGTCAGGCAGCGCGGCCTCGACATCGTCGTCGCCATAGACACGTCCAAGAGCATGTTGGCGCAGGACATAGCGCCCAATCGGCTGGCACGCGCGAAACTGGCGGCGCTCGACCTCATGCAGCGCGCCCGGGCCGACCGCCTTGGCCTCGTGGCGTTCGCCGGCGAGGCCTTCCTCGAATGCCCGCTGACCATTGACGACTCAGCCTTTCGCCAAAGCGTCGAGGCGCTGGACGTGAATACGATTCCGCAGGGGGGCACGGCCATTGCCGAAGCGATCCAGACCGCTCTCGGCGCCTACAAGGAGGGAGACAACTACAAGGTGCTCGTGCTGCTCACGGACGGCGAGGACCACGACTCGGGCGCCGTCGAGGCCGCCGAGAAGGCCGCCAAAGAGGGGCTGCGCATTTTCACTATTGGCATCGGCACGGCGGAAGGCGAATTGCTGCGCTACACGGACCCGCAGGGAAAGACGGATTACGTCCGCGACGAGCAGGGCAATGTCGTGAAGTCGCATCTCAACGAGCGGATGCTGCAACAGATTGCCAGCGCGACGGAAGGCGGCTTCTACCTGCCGCTGCGCGGGGCCAAGGCCATCGATACCCTCTACGACGAGGGCCTGGCCAAACTGCCCAAGTCGCAGCACCAGGAAAAACTCGTGCGGCGTTACCACGAGCGCTATCAATGGCCGCTCGCAGCGGCCATTGTGCTGCTGCTGATCGAGATGCTCTACCCGGAACGCAAACGCGAGCGGCCTCAACCCGCGCCGGCGGGGAAGAGAGGGCCAGTCGCGGCGTTCGCGCCACCGCAGAACCTCCCGCCGGTGCCTGAGCCTGCTGCGCGATCCTCCATGCTCCAGCCTCAATCCTCTCTTCTGGTCCTGGCTGGGTTCATGTGCCTGCTGCTGTGTCCGGGCGACGCGAGCGCCTCCCCTTCCAGCGCGCTGCGCGAATACAAATCCGGCAACTACGAACAGGCGCTCAAGGAATACGAACGCCTGCTCAAGAAGGACAAGGACGACCCGCGCCTGCATTTCAATGCCGGCGCCGCCGCCTACCGGAATCACCAATACGACGAGGCTGCCAAACAGTTCAACGCCACGCTCGCGGCGCCGGACCTGAAGCTCCAGGGGCTCGGCTACTACAACGAAGGCAACTCCCTGTTCCACCTCGGCGAGGCCAACCCCGACCCCAAACAGCGCAAGGACGCCTGGGAAAAGGCGCTCCAGGATTTCCAGAGCAGTCTGAAGCTCAACCCCCAGGATGGGGACTCCAAGCACAACTACGAATACGTGAAACGAATGCTGGAGGAACTCAAGCAACAGCAACAACAGTCCAAGCAAGACAAACAGGACCAACAGCAGAACCAGGACCAGCAAAAGCAGCAGAATCAGCAGCAGAAAGATCAGCAGCAGAAAGATCAGCAAAAGCAGCGGGACCAGCAGCAACAACAGGCGCAGCAGAATCAGAAGCAGGAGTCGCAGCAGCAGCAACAGGCCGACGAGCAGAAACAGCAACAGCAGCAAGCCGAGCAACAAAAACAGGAGCAGGCCAAGCAGCAGCAGGCCGAGCAAAAACAGCAGGAGCAGCAGAAACAGGAGCAGCAGCAGGCGTCCGCGGAGAACGAGAAGTCCGACGACAAGGACCAGCAGGCGGCCCAGGCCCAGGCCATGGCCCAAATGACGCCGGAGCAGGCCAAGCAACTCCTGGACTCGCAGAAGGCCAACGAGCAAATGCTACCCCCGGAGAACCTGGGCAAGCCCGTTGACCGCAGCCGGCCATTCAAGGATTGGTAGGACGTATCTGCGCGCTGGTAGGGACGCCTCGCCGAGGCGTCCGCCTGCCTCCGAAACGGACCCCTCGGCGAGGCGTCCTTACCAAAGCCCACCCAGATTCCCTTTGACCCTCAACCCCCTGCGCTGCTAGCTTGCGCACCCCGTTTCGGCGGGGACCTATGCGACATACCATCTCAGTTCTCGTGGAGAACAAATTCGGCGTGCTGACGCGCGTGGCCGGGCTGTTCAGCGGTCGCGGCTACAACATTGACACCCTCAATGTCGCGCCCACGCAGGACGCCACCGCTTCGCGCATGACCATTGTCACGCGGGGCGACGACGCCACGGTGGATCAAATCGTGAAGCAGCTCAACAAGCTGGTGAACGTGATCAGCGTCCATGACTTCCGCGAAGGCGAATACGTGGACCGCGAGTTGGCCTTGGTGAAGGTCACCGTGGATTCCAAGACCCGCGCCGAGGTGATGCAGATCACCGACATCTTCCGCGCCAAGATCGTGGATGTGCAGCCCAAGAGCCTGACCATCGAAGTCACCGGCGACGAGGGCAAGGTCGAGAAGCTCCTCAGCCTGCTCAAGGGTTTTGGCATCATGGAGCTGACCCGCACCGGAAAGGTGGCCCTGCCGAGAAGCTGATGCAACGGGGAGAAGCGCAAGCCATTCCGAGGGCGAAGTGAGCGGCGCCTGCCGCAGGTACCATGAAAGTCCCGGGCCACCTCCACATGAGCCGTAGCCGGGCGGACAAGCCCCTCACCCCTTCCCTCTCCCCATCGGATGGGGCGAGGGTGGCCGGCCGGGTGAGGGGTTGGCTTATGGTCCCAATGCAGGAGCGCAGAGCGTGGGGTCTCCCGAAGGCTGCCTCGGCAATCGCCGCCTGCGGGCTTTGGTGCTCCTTTACCTCTCCGGCGCTTGCCTGGGACAACGTGCTCTCAAACGAATGGTCCGTCACGCTCAACTGCCGTAGCGATTCGGCGCCGGCGGTCGGGAACGACGGCACCATCTATTTTGGAACCTGGACCGGCAAGCTCTGGGCGCTCAACCCGGACGGCTCGCGCAAATGGGCGTTCTCCGCTGGCAGCGAGATCAAGTCCGCGCCCGCCATCGCCCAGGATGGCACGGTCTATTTCGGCTGCCGCGACCGCAAGCTTTATGCGGTCCGGGCAGACGGCACAGAAGCATGGGAGTTTCGGACCGGCGCCTGGGTGGACTCTTCGCCCGCGCTGGCACACAATGGGACAGTGTATGTCGGCTCCTGGGACAAGAGCTTTTATGCCCTGAGCGCCGGCGGCGCAAAGCAATGGGAGCTCAAGACCGCGGGGCCGATTGTCTCCTCGCCGGCGGTGGGCAGCGACGGCACGATCTATTTCGGCTCACACGACCACAAGCTCTACGCGCTCGCGCCAGACGGCCGCAAGAAATGGGAATACGCGACGGGCGGGGCCGTTCTCTCCTCGCCCGCCTTGAATGGAGACCAGTGCCTCTACTTCACCTCGGTGGACGGCTTTCTGTACGCCTTGAACCTGGACGGCAGACTGCGCTGGCGGCTGCACACCGGCAGCACAACGGAGTCGTCCCCCGTCATCGGCCCCGACGGCACGATCTATGTGGGCGTCGGAGGCCACCCGTGGGCCGTCAGCGCCGAAGGGAAGAAGAAATGGGGGACAACGTCGAAGGAAGAGTATCCATTTGACCCGACGGCTGTCGTGCTGGCGGACGGGAGCATTTGCTCCGCCTTCAGGAGTGGGATGATGTATTTCTACAGCCCGGACGGGGTCCCGCGGCCGATGTATTATCTCGCGGCGTACGGCTACGGTTCGCCGGCAGTCGGGCCGACTGGGGCAATTTATGCCGCCGACGCCACCGTGGGCTACGGCGGGCTCACCGCCATCCGGGCGTCGGCATCGCTGGCCCACACACCCTGGCCCAGGTTCCGGGGCAACGCCAGAAACACGGGTAACGTGCTGGATGTCCAGGCTCAGCCCTGAGGCGTTCCAACTCCGGCAGAAGAAAACCACAGATGGACACAGATGCACCGCACTATACCGAGCCGGGCTGCCCGCTATCGCGTGAAGCCAAGAACCACTTCCCGAAATGCGAATCCTGTCGTTCATATCTGTGTTTATCTGTGTCCATCTGTGGTTTGAGCTGCTTGCTCTCCTGTAATTGGCGCCGGAGAAAAAGATTGCGGCGCGCAGAGGGTCTTGGTTTGCTCATATTGCGTAATGGCGAACACGATCAACATTCCCAAGACCCACCTGATCATGGGATTGTCGCTGCCCCTGGCGGTGTTGATCGGCTATTTCCTCGCCGAACCGTTGGACCTTGGGAGCGTGGCCGTGGTCGCCGGAGTGTTGGGCGTGATGTCCATTCCCTTGCTGCTCCGCTGGTACTACCCGCTGCTGGTGTTTTGCTGGAACTCGGCCATCAGCCCCTTCTTCCTGCCAGCCCGGTTGACCATGGGCTCGCTGATGTCCGTTATCGGGCTGCTCCTGGCCGTCCTCACCCGTGCGGTCAATCCGAAGGCGCGGTTTGTGACTGTCCCTTCGGTGACCCGTCCCCTGCTGGTGCTGACAGCCATAGTGGTCGGTACGGGCCTGATGACCGGCGGGTTTGGGGTCCGGAGCCTGGGTTCGGCCCACTTTGGCGGCGGCAAATACTTCCAATTGCTAACTGGCGTCGCCGGCTACTTCGCCCTGACCAGCCGGCGCATTCCACCGGACCGGGTTGGGCTCTACATGGCGATGTTCTTTCTGTCCGGGCTCGGCTATGCAATGGCCAATCTGGCGGTCCTCCTCGGTCCTCCATTCCATTTCCTGCTTAACTTCTTCGACCCGGAGGTCGCCATGCAGCAGATGCAGGCGCAGGGAAGCCTGGGGGGCGACATCGTTCGGCTCAACGGGTTCCCGGCCAGTGCCGTGGCTGGCTATAGTTTCCTGCTCGCGCGCTACGGCATTCGTGGATTGCTCGACCTGAAGCGTCCCTGGCGGCTTTTGGCATTCCTCTCCTTCTGTGCTTCCGGGCTGTATGGCGGCTTTCGTTCCTACGTCGGCCTTCTGGCTATAACTCTGGCGGTCCTGTTCTTTCTGGAAGGGCTCCATCGGACGCGCTACCTGCCCATGTTGCTGGCCGGGCTGTTGCTGGGTGGGGTGGTGATCCTCCCTCACGCTTATAAGCTCCCGATCGTCGCACAGCGGGCGATCACCTTTCTTCCCGGCAGGTTTGACCCTTTTGCAGTCGCAAACGCGTCGGCCTCAGTTGACTGGCGCCTGGAAATGTGGAGGCTGGTTTTGCCGGACGTCCCCAGGTATTTCTTCCACGGCAAAGGCTACGCATTTGATCCCGGCGACCTCTACCTTGCGGGCCAGTCGGCAAACCGGTTCCAGGCCGATGCGCTCGACCCGACCATCGTGGCCGGGGAGTACCACAACGGGCCGCTCTCGCTCTTGATTCCCTTCGGTATCTACGGGGTTATTGCATTCGTTTGGCTGCTGGTCGCCGGAGGGCGGACTCTGCATCAGAATGCAAAATACGGGGACCCTGCGTGCCAGAACGTGAACAGGCTGCTGCTGGCCACATTTACGGCCCATGCAGTCTGGTTCTTCACCTTCTTCGGCGCGCTCCATTCAGACCTTCCTATGTTCCTGGGTTTGCTTGGCCTGGGAATTGCTTTGAACGGAGCGGAAGTCGTGCCGATCCGGGCCGAAGAACCCCAGGCCGCCGTCGAAATGAATACGGAATACGTGAAGGCGTAACACGCCGATGACCAACGCATCAACAGTCCTGCGGTCGCTCATCATTTATGGGCTGTGCCTGCCGCTGGCCGCCATCCTCGGCTACCTGCTCGCCACTCCGCTCGATCTGACGACGCTTACTGTCGTTGGAGCTGTTTTGTTTTTGCTGCTCATCCCCCTGTTCCTGCGCTGGCATCACCCGTGGCTCATTGCGACGTGGAACATGTCGGCGGTGCTCTTCTTCGTGCCGGGCCGGCCTCAGGTCTGGATGGGCCTGGCGGTCATCAGCTTTTGCATCGGCGTGTTGCAATACACGATCAACCGGAACATGAAGTTCCTTTACGTTCCCTCGGTCACCTGGCCGCTCCTGTTCCTCACCGCGGTCGTGGTTATCACTGCCCGACTCAGAGGTGGAATTGGGTTGAGGGCCTTCGGAGGGAGCGTCTATGGCGGCAAGAATTACGTCATGATCCTGGCGGCCGTGCTCGGGTATTTCGCGCTTACCAGCCGCTCAATTCCGTCCAAGCGGGCTGTGCTGTACGTCACCTTGTTCTTCCTCGGCCTTTCCACCTTGGCGATTGGCGAGCTGCCCCGGGTTTTGCCTTCCGGCCTCAACTTTGTATTCTGGATATTCCCAGTATTTAGCGGTGGCATTGCAGCTCAACAGACCACCGCCGTCGTCGGCGCAACTGGAGACATGGAGCGCATCAATGGCCTGGCAATGCTCGGGATGGGCATCTTCTTCGCGATGCTTGCCCGTTACGGACTCCACGGCATCCTTCTGGAGCCGCGCAAACCCTGGCGATTGGCTATTCTCGGCGCCGGCTTCCTCATTGGCTTATTGGGCGGCTTTCGTTCTGCGTTGCTGCTCATGGCCATGACATTTGCTCTTCTGTTCTTCCTGGAGGGGCTCCACCACACCAAGCTCCTGCTCGTGCTCACGAGTGTCGCCTTTTTGGGAGGCACCTTGATGCTCGCTTTTGCCAATCGGCTCCCCTTTTACATGCAGCGTTCCCTGGCATTTCTGCCGGTGGACATTGACCCTCTGGCCCGCCTTAGTGCCGAAAGCTCCAGCGCCTGGCGACTTCAAATGTGGAGTGAGCTTCTGCCTCAAGTTCCAGATTACCTGGCCCTCGGCAAGGGCTACGCAATTAACCCGAGGGAGATGGAAATGCTCGGTTTCAGCAGAACGGGTGAAAGCGGCATTCAAGGGGCAGAACTTGCGGGCGACTACCACAACGGACCGCTCTCACTGATCATTCCCTTTGGCGTCTTCGGCGTGATTGGATTCGTTTGGTTCCTCTGGGCCGGGTTCCGGGTCTTGCATCATAACTTCCAATTCGGGCATCCCGAGTACCAGCACCTGAACACATTCCTTTTTGGCTATTTCTGCGTAAAGGTGGTTTTCTTCTTCGTTGTGTTCGGCGGCTTTGCCTCGGAACTCATGTCGTTCACTGGCTTGGTCGGGCTGAGCATCAGCCTCAACGGAGGAATGGCCAAGTCCGCGATTGTCACCCCCGAGGCCAAACCGGTGTTCAATCGGTTTCGGCTGCATCCGAGCGTTCGACGGCCCGCCCAGGCCTAACCCCGGACACGAGCTTGACTACAGTGAGCAGCATGCGTCGTAGCGGCTTCCTGGGATACCGGTACAACAGGCACAGCCAGTTTGGGGAGGATGGGATTATCGAGGAAATCTGCCGGCGGCTGGGGATCAATGAGGGTTGGTTTGCAGAGTTTGGCGCCTGGGATGGTAAGCACTTCAGCAACACGTACAACCTGCTGGCGAACAAAGGTTGGCGGGGGGTCATGATCGAGTGTGATCCGGAGAAGTACAAGGCGCTCCTTAAGACCAAGGCCAGCTTTCCGGACCGGCTTCATACCCTTTGCGCGATGGTTGGGTTCCAGGGCGACTCGCGGCTGGATTGCCTGCTGGCCAAAACGCCGGTCCCTCGGAACCTTGACCTGCTTTCCATAGACATTGACTCATACGACTGGCAGGTCTGGAGTGCGCTCGTGGAATACGAGCCGCGGATCGTGGTCATTGAAAGCAATTCGCTGATTCCCCCGGGCATTCACCAGGTCCACAACCCGCCGGTCAGCGTCGGAGCCAGCTTCACGGCGTTGGTGGAATTGGGCAAGAGCAAAGGATATCAAATCGTTTGCCACACGGCAAATTGCTTCTTCATTCGGAACGAATTGGTTCCCTGCCTGCATTTGGAGCCGGAGCTCCTGGCCTCACCCGAACGGCTGTTCAACTACCCGAGGCACTATCGCGAGCGCTTAATCGAAGTCGGCAGGCGGTTGCTGCCGGAACACTTTATGCATTTCTTATTCGGCCTGTCGCAGCGCTTAAAAGCGGCGAGGAGAGGCGGCTGAACACAGCGGGAAGCAGGCTGCGGCACAGCGCAAGACCCGCGGCGGAACAGGCGGAGCGCGGACAGTCTTTTCCGCAGCAGCGCCCCAGGGGCGGAGGCGCCGCCGTATCGCGCAGAGCCAGGAATTCGGTTGCTGCGGGCAAAGCTGTCCGCGCTCCGCAACGCTTTACTGGCTACCTAACCGAAAGAACCGGCTGCAGTTGCTCGTTGAGAGGGATGCCTGGTTAGTCCCGTTCAACTCCAGGACGGGCACGGTCAGGCACTGCCAGTTTGGCGTCTTCAGGCTATCGCTTCCCTGGAGCCACAGCCCTCCCGAGAATGCCGGCCAGCTCAAGCAGCACTGGGTTCCACTCTTCCGGGCGAGAAGCCTTACCGGTTTTGCCGGCAGTCCGCGGGCGGTCTGGTAATGCAGGCGGATCAAATTACTGCTGAGCGGCGGGGTATAGATCCCCACTTCGTCCAGCGTGCCTTGGAGGAACTCAAATCCCGGGTTGCTCAGTGTTCCGTCTGCCCCTACGCTGACCAGGCCCCGGCTGCCCAGGTGGGGCGCCGAGGTGAGGCTAACCGCCTGGCAAACGTCGGCGCCTTGCGCATCGAGATTGCCATTGACATACAAGGAGACGGTTTTCTGGCCGAGGTCGCGCGTGGCGACGACGTGGAACCACCGGTTGGAAGCGACGTCGGCCTGCGTTACCGCTGTGGCGCTTTCGAGCACGTCGCCATAGCCCCAGTGCGCGCCGTCCGTGCCCACAATGAACTCGAAATGGTTGCTTTGGTCCAGGCCCAACAGGACATCCACGCCGTTGCTCGAACCGTTGTCATGAGCAAAGAACCACTGGTTGGTGTTCAGGGCGGCCACCTGCACCCAGGCTTCGAGCGTAAAGTTGGTCGCGCTCAGGCTGACCAGGGGTGAGTCGAGGGGAATATCGTCGCGGTAAAACGGGCTGATGAGCACGGTCGTGGACCCTTTGAATTGCATGGCCGGATCGGGGTCTTGAACAATGGCGCCGGGCACGGCGCAACCCAGGCCGTTGGTCTGGTTATTCCACCAGCAGCTCTGCGTCCGCTTGATGTCCAGGCAGCTATGATAATCACTCTTGGAAGAGAGCCGCCAATAGCAGAGCAGGTTCGACTGGCCGGAGACCAGGTACGTATAGGCGCACGGGGCCCATTGCTGCATCAATTCGTAGGTGCCAATCGTGGGACCGATGTATTGTTGGATCTGGTCGGCGACTTGGCTCGAACCACGATCCGGGGTCATGGTCGGGTCCGGGATTGAGTAGTCGTCCGGGCTTCGGCCATTCAGGGTTAGCGAATCAGTGAGACCGCGGATCATGATCGTCTCGAGGCCGCAAAACCGATTCATATAAATCATGCTGAATTCGCGCATCCAGGTCACGCACATGTTAGCGGCGGCCCCCGTGTAGAGGAGAGACGTAATCCCATATTGGGAGCAATAGTTGTTGATCTCATTGATGCTGAGGCTAACCAGATCGCCGGGTTTGACCACGAGGTCCGGATGCTGATGAGTGGGCCCAGGGTATTCCGGCACGGTCTTGTCCGGGGGCACCATATCATCAAGGCCGACGTCAGCGTACGGCGGCAACGGCGGGTCGAAACCGTTGTCGCCCGTGTCACAATATGGAAGGTTCATGATATCGCTCCGGTACGATGTGCCGTCGTAGTCGGCCAGGCAGTCGGAGGGGCAGAAGATGACGGCAATCCCCAGGTCGCGAGCCGCATCCAGTGTCTCGTTAAGGCGTGGCACCAAGGAAGCCGTGCGCGAGGCCATCACGGAATCAGGATGGGAATTCCAGACGTCCACCACCAGCACCGCCATTTGGCTTCCCCGGTAAGCCTGGGGGGTTACGACGAGATCGCCGGACTCGTTCCGGTTCTGCAGGTTCAGGGTGAACGTCTTGTCGTTGTAGCCTTTGCCGGACAGGGGAATCGAGATGCCGTTGGCACTGCTATTGACCGTGAGCAGGGCGCTGTACGTCCGTGCGGCGTCGGGAGTAAACCGGAGTTGGGCGGCTACGGCATTGGTCTGGCCGGGGCTGAGCAGAAAACCCCTGTTCGGGGTCAGGAGATGAAAATAGGCCGCGTCCGGGCCGCTGATCAGCAAAGGCCCCACGGCGATCCCGCCGGCTCCGGCGTCGCTCATGGTGATCTGGCTGATCCGAGACTGGCCGACGGCGACACGCCCAAACGGCTCGGCCAAGGAGGCGTTCAGGGCGGGGGCCCGGCTTTGGAATTCCTGGAGCATGTCCTGCTGGGTCAGCGCCACGTTGTAAATCCGGAGTTCATCCAGCGCACCGTTCCAGCTCCCATTCCAATCCCAACCAATGTAGAGCGGATCTGTCCCTAGATAGATGCCTTGGTTATAGGGCTGACTGGCTTCCAACTGTCCATCCGCATAAACCATGAGGTTCGTGCCGTCGTAAACGCCTCCAATCAAGTGCCATTGCCCCATGGTCAGCGCCTCAGGGCTGGTCACTCTCCCGGCCCAATTGCCGTCCTCCTGGAGGACGTAGAAGCTCGGGTAATAGCCCCCGGAATCTGAAACCAGTTCCAGCTCATAGGGCATCTGGCCCGCGTTCCCCAGGACAGCCTTATAGAGGATCGGATAATCAGCGTTACCCGGAGTGGCGTTGACCCAAGCCAGCGCGGTCATCGGGCCGGTGATTTCCAGGCTGGGAGAATCGGCGACGATCAGGTAATCCCCTCGATCATCTCCCGACCCGTTCATCAGGATTCCGCTGTGGCTCACGCCCGAACAGGGCAGGGGGGAGCCGACCACGAACCCGTCGTTGGTCCCGGCGGAATCGTGGCCCAACGCCGCTGGGTTATCAAACGTCCACCAGGCAACCGGCGTAGCTGCCGGCAAGGATTGAGAACTTAGCCAAATCCCGTATAGAACAGTCAATAGGTTTCTTGATGGGGTCATTCCGCGGTTCGATGGTTAATCCGAGTTCAAAAGGCTGTGCGAAAAGGGGGTATCCCCGAAACCGTCTCAGGTTCGTCATCCGTAAATCGCCTGTTCGGTCCTGCTCTGGTAATGTCAAGTGTAGTACGCGCACAGCACAGAAACCCTTATCAGCGTTAGACACAAGAACACGGGCAAAGGTTACGCGAAATCGCACGGGTGCAGGTGCGCGGAACGGCAGTCAATCGGAAATGCCTTGCACCCGCAACCTGTCTGCAGAATGGGCGCAATCCATCCACCCTCCGGTCCGAGAACAAAGGGCGTTGGCTCCCCTGCCAGGCGGAATTGAGCCCTGGCTGCGGGCGCTACGGATCGTCGTCACCCTTGCTGCGTGAGCAGGTGACATGCCAGCGTGGAGATTGCGAAGCGTCTCAGGATGAGACGACGCTCAAGCGGGGCTTCTTGTTTCCGACAGCCTCCTGATAATACGCATCGAGGGCTGCCCCCAGGTTCCGCATGGTGAACTTCTCGCGCGCATGAGCCCGCGCCTTCGCCGACATGCTCGCCAGGAGCCGCCGGTCCGCGGCGACGCGGGTCAGAAACGCGGCCATCGCCTCCACTGCTTCCGCCGGCGACGTGGCCGGAGCCGCATAGCCGGTCTCGGGCGTGACCTGTGACGCCGGCCCGCCGATGTCCAGGCAGACGAGCGGCCGCCCCATGGCCAGGGCCTCCTCGCAGATCTTCCCGAACGCCTCGTGCAGCGCCGGGTGCATAAGCACATGGGCCTCGGCCAACTTCGCTAAAACCTGATCGTAGTTGGGGAGCCGTCCCAGGAAACGCACGCGGGAGGCAACGCCCGACTGCGCAGCCGTCTTCTCCAATTCACGTCGGAACGGGCCGTCGTTGACGATCCACAATTCGGCTTCCGGCTCGTTCCGGACGAAGATCGCAAAGGCGCGGATGGCCAGATGGAACCCCTTCCAATGGAGCAGCCGGCCTGCGCAAATCGCGCGGAACGGCCCCTCGGGCGGCGGCGGCAACCGGTCAAGTTGAGCGAGGTCGTCATCAGGAAGAAAGGCCTGCGGCGATTGCTCCACCCGGCGGACCCCCAGCTTTCGCAGCGCCTCACAGGATTCCCGTGTCACCCCGATTCCTATGGTGGCGGCCCGGGCGGTCTCGCGCAGGGCCGGGTCCTTCACCGCCAGCGCCCGAACATTGTCGCGAATCCACTCGAACACTCGCTCACGCCACGGCAACTCGGACACAAATGAGGCCGGCGCGTATTCCGCCGCGCCCACCGGCCCCCAAATGAATGGGATGCCCAGCCTCCTCACCCCGCACGGCGACCAATACCGGCCAAACGTGACATGATGTGTCAGGTCGAACCCAACCTGCCGGTGAAGCTCCGCAGCCACCCGCAACAGCTTGTGCTGCCACAGATGATAGTAAATCGCATGTGACATCCCCGCGGTGCGCAACAGCTTGACCCACACGGCGGGCAGTTGGAAGAAGACCGGGTGAAACCCTGGCATGGGCTGCGCTTCCAGGTACTCCAGGGTTTCCTTCTCATATTCGCTTTGCTCGATCACGGTCCAGACCTCGTGCCCCCGGCTCAGCGCATGATTGATAACGCACCAGGCATTCCGGGGCTCCGAGGTCATCCGGGGATGACACGAGTAGGCGGAGACCAGGATTCTCATTCGCCTCCGCTAGAGCTTGTCCACCCCGATATTCGAGGAGAAGGAGGTCCGGGCGCGCAGGTGCCGCTTGAGCGAGACCTCCCCAGGCACCAGGTCGCATTTGCCCAGCATCACCAATTTCTGGCATTGCCGCTTCATCCGGGCGTACTGGTGCAGGAACCGGCCAGCCAGGCCGCCCGGCACGCCGTACTCCTCCTGGATCTGTTTGGCCTCTCGGGCCATGTTGGCGCGGACCCGTATATCGGCCGACTGGCCGTGCTCATGGTAGCGGTAATCCAC
>DATKNZ010000124.1:0-6924 GCA_035541055.1 Candidatus Acidiferrum sp.
GTCGTAGGCGCCGGGCCGGGCGGTTACGCCGCGGCGTTTTACGCAGCGGACCTGGGCAAGAAGGTTGTCCTGGTCGAGCGGGAGAAGGTGCTCGGCGGCGTGTGTTTGAACCGCGGTTGCATTCCATCCAAGGCCTTGTTGCACGCGGCGCATGGCGTGACCTCTGCCCGGGAATCCGAGCATCGAGGCATCACCTTCTCGGCGCCGGCCGTGGACGTGAACAAGCTGCGGACCTGGAAGAACTCGATTTTGGGCCGGCTCTCGAACGGCGTGGCGCAACTGGCCAAGCTGCGGGGCGTGCAGGTCATGCAGGGGCGCGGCTATTTCGAGGACTCGCGCACCCTGCGCGTGGAGACCGACCAGGGGCAGCAGTTCGTGCATTACGATCATGCCATCATCGCGGTGGGTTCCAAGCCCGCCATGCCGCGCGACTTTGATCTGGGCAACCCGCGTGTGATGACCTCGACGGAGGCCCTGGAGGTTGAGGACATTCCCGAGAACCTGCTGGTCATCGGCGGCGGCTACATCGGGATGGAATTGGGCACCGTTTACGCCACGTTCGGCAGCAAGGTGGTGCTGGTGGAAGCGCTGGACACGATTCTTGCCGGGGCCGACCCAGACCTGGCCCGGCCGGTTATCGCGTATGCGAAAAAGGCTTTCAAGGAAGTCCGCCTCAAGACGAAGGTGGGTAAAATGTCCACGAGCGGGAAGCACATCAAAGTGGAGTTCAATGTGAACGGGCAGAAGCAGGAAGAGCTCTACGACCGTGTGCTGGTCTCTGTGGGCCGCTCGCCCAATGCAGACGACCTTGGCCTCGAGAACACCAAGGTGTCCTTCGACGAGCGAGGCTTCATTCATGTGAATGAGAGGCAGCAGACCACCGACCCGGCCATTTACGCCATCGGGGACATTGCCGGCGGGGTGCTGCTTGCGCACAAGGCAACGAAGGAGGGCCGCATCGCGGTCGAGGTCATCGCCGGGCAGGATAGTGCGTTTGTGAATGTGACCATACCGGCGGTGGTGTTCACTGAGCCGGAGCTGGCGTGGTGCGGCTTGACGGAATCCGAGGCTAAGGCCAAAGGCATGGCGGTGGAGGTGGCGAAGTTCCCTTGGGCGGCCTCCGGGCGCGCACTGTCCTTCGATCATCCGGAGGGTTTAACCAAGCTGGTGATCGACCCGGACAGCGAGCGAATTCTGGGCGTGGGCATCGTAGGGTACGGCGCGGGCGAGTTGATCTCCGAGGGCGTGCTCGCGGTCGAGATGGGCGCCACGGCCAAAGACCTGGCCCTGGCTGTGCATCCGCACCCAACTCTTTCTGAGACCCTGATGGAAGCCGCGGAAGCCTTCTACGGCCACGCGACGCATACACTGGTGCGGAAGAAGGCCTGATAGGGGCGGGCGTTGTGCCTTGCGTCGCGCCCGTTCATACTCCATGTTCGTTCCCCGATAACAGAGATGCCACTGAAACTCTCCACCCTCGCCATCCTGCTCGGGCTCGGCATGGGCCTGCCGCAGATTTACGGCATAGTCAAGCCGGCCGCTTTTGCGGCTGCCGTGCGGCGGTTTCCGCGTTCGCTGCCTTGGGGGTATGCGCTGATGCTGCTGGGCACCATCTGGTTCGTGTGGAACCTGAGCCAGGAGTCTATCTCCGACTTCGCGGCGTGGAAGACGCCCTTGCTAGCGGCGTTTGCCGCGATTGGCATCGGGGCCTGCATTTTCGTGCAGGACCTGCTTGCGGCGAGGGGCCTGGCGGTCGTGATGCTGCTGCTGGCCAAGCTGATGGTGGACACGGGCCGTCCGGCGCTGCCGGTGACGCCGTGGGTGCTGGTGTTTCAGGCGTGGGCCTACGTGCTGGTCGTGGCCGGGATGTGGTTCACCATCTCTCCGTGGCGCCTGCGCGACTTGCTGCAATGGGCCACCGCGACTGAGATGCGCATCAAGGTCGGCTGCGGGCTCCGGCTGGTCTTTGGGCTGTTCGTGGCCGCGCTGGGCGCCGTGAAGTTCTAGGCTGCGGCCGCTTGAATCAGTTCCAGGGCAAGATCCTCGTCATCCGCGGCGGCGCGATTGGCGACTTCATCCTGACCCTGCCGGCGATAGCGGCCTTGCGGCGCCAGTTTCCCGCGGCGCACCTTGAAGTCCTCGGCTACCCGCATATCGCCCAGCTCGCGCTGGCGGGCGGGCTCGTCAACCGGGTGCAATCCATTGAGGCGGGCGCACTGGCCGGCTTTTTCGCCCGCAACGGCAAGCTGGCAGAAGACCTGGCGGACTACTTCTCCGAGTTCGACCTCATCCTGTCGTACCTTTACGACCCCGACGGCATCTTCCAAACCAACGTGGGCCTGTGCACGGGCGCGCAATTCATTGTCGGCCCTCATCGGGCTGATGAGAAACGCCAACTCCACGCCGCCAAGGTTTACCTGGAGCCGCTGCAACGGCTGGCCATTTTCGACGCTGACCCTATTCCGCGGCTGCCCATCTCCCCCCGGACGGAGACTCCGCTGCGTGGCTCCTCGCCTGCGGGCGTTCTGGCGCTTCACCCGGGTAGCGGGAGCGAGCGCAAGAACTGGCCGGAGGCCCATTGGGCCGATTTGCTGCAGCACCTCCTCAACTTTACCGCTTACGACCTGCTCCTTGTTGGCGGCGAGGCCGAAGGCGAGCGGCTGCAACGGTTGGCGGCCGCGTTACCTCCGACGCGGTCGCGCGTGGCGCAAAGCCTGCCTTTGGCGGAGCTAGCGCACCTGCTGGCCGGTTGCCAGGCCTTCATCGGGCACGATTCGGGCATTTCGCACTTGGCGGCGGCGCTTGGCCTGCCCTGCCTGGTGCTGTGGGCGGACACCACCGAGGCGGTCTGGCGCCCGCCCAGCCCCAAGGTCGTGGTGCTGCGCCACCCGGCAGGGCTTGGGCGGCTCCAGGCGGATAGAGTGGTTCAGGAGTTTCGCCGCCTAACGGCTTAGCCGCAGGAGGCGCGGGGTCATCGGCGCCAGTGAAACGGCCTTTAGCTCCACCGTTTCACCGCTGAGCAAATCCGGGGCGGAAGCATCCGCGCCATCGGGCAGGCTTACCGTCTTTGCCTCCGTGCTGAGGTTGTCCAGTGCCAGCAGCATGCTGCGGCCATGCCGCACAAGACGGAACTCGACGCCCCAGGCCGGCTGGCCGGTCGTGGTGTCACGCAGGCTGTTGAAGGGCAGGGGAGCCAGCTCCCGGCGCAGAGCCTCCGCGGTGGCCGGCTCGCTGTCGGCGGGCTTCAGCACAGGGTAGCTTGCGCGCTGGAGTGGCCGGTCGTATTCGTCCCGGGTGAGGCTGTTCGTGCCGACGAGCAGGACCCTGGTGCCGCCGCCTACGTAGCGGGCCAGTGCTGCTGGAGTGGACGCCAGTATGTGAGTGGCCTGTGGCACGATGAGCCACTGCACCCTGGCCGCCTTGCCTTCCGCCAGCTCGCGCTCGCTGACAAACGTTACCGGCTCGCCCATAAAGTTCAGCACTGTATAGAGTGAGTAGATCGTGCCCTGGTATTTGGGCTCCCAGAAAATGGATGGTGGCGAGTATAGAAGCCCGATGCGCGGCTTGGCTGCGTTCAGGGCCGCCACTTCCGGCGCCAGGCGGTTGAGGTCGAGCATTGCCCGGCCCGCGCCATACACGTTGGCCGGCCTGAAATAAATGCTGCCCGCCAGGCTCGGGTCTGAGGCGCGCTCCCACACCCAGATGGTCGTGGAGCCCTCGTGGTGCAACCCATCCTGCCACATGACCGAGCGCGTGTGGTTCATGGAGATATGGGCGGGCGGCCAGTTGTCCGGAATCACATGGTTCTCGCTATTGAACACCGGCTGTCCGCGGAACGAGTGCAGCAGGTCGTAGAAGAACTCGTGTCCGAGCCAGTCGTAAGCGTAAGCGCCTCCCGGGAAAGCATACGCGTCGCAGCCGGCGACATCCGTCGCATGGCACATCAACTCGGGGTCAACTCCGTAGCACAGTTTGTCGCGGTCCAGCGTGTAGAAGACCATGATCTTGGTATGCGTGGGGACTTTTACCCCGTTCTCCTTCAGGAGCGAGCTCATCCAGCCGTGCCATTTGGCGAACATCTCTTTGTTGAAGGTGGTCCAGTCGTAGTAGGCTCGCTGCGCCGGGACCTCCGCGGGCATCGAGGGCGGCGGCACCGGCACCTCATCGTAGGTGTTGCAGCGAGTGCCGTACAGCGGATTTAGCTCTGCCAGGTCCGGATGCTTCTGCTTTAGATACGCCGTGAATGCCGGGCGGGTGTAGGTGTCGCGCCCGCTGGTAATGTACACGGGCTCGTTGGCCAGGCACACGCTGTGGAGCGCCGGCTTGTCCTTGATCCGCGCGCTCATTACCTCGATCCACTTGCGGATCGTCTCCTGCGCTTTGGGGTGAAAGATGTTGAAGCCGATCCAGCCGATGTTGCCGGGGTGCAGGTCCGGCACCTCCCCCCAGGCGGGGTAGTAGTGGGGCGAGAGAAGAAAATCCTCCCTCATCCCGTACTGGGCGGCGCGATCCAGGCCCCGCAGCATCGCGAGCGCTCCTTCGCCCAGGGTGCCGTCGGCGTTCATGGAACTCGGCCCCACAGTTCCATCCTGCACGAGCGAGGCGCCCAGGGCTGGGAAATTAGGCAGGTCGGCGATGACGCTGCCGAAGTGCCCGTAGCCGTAGAAGTAATGAGGCCTGCCGCCCTCGTACCACGTCGCGTCTTTGAGCCGCACGCGGCCGGGCTTCGGCTCACGCCAAACCAGCTTCGCGATGCGCCCGGTCTGCACGAGCTTCTCGGTCTCATCGAGGACTTGCGCCACTTCGTCCAACTGCAGTTGGGACCACACCAGGCCAGTCCGCCCGTCGGGGCCGCCGTGCTCGGCGAAGCCGATGAACCGCGTTGCGACGGCTGTGCCCAGCTTCAGGTAAGGGTTCGTGGCAAGCCGGGGTTCTGCGTGCGCCTGGTTTTCCAGGGCCTGTACCCGCCGACGCAGGCTATCCGCCTTCCGCGCCATGTCTTCGTGCAGCGCGTCAGCCTTTGCATGGTCCACCTTCACCAGTTCGAAGCGGATGTCATCCACCCACAGCGCCTTGGTCGTGCTTTCGGTCAGCACCATCAATTCGTAGCTGTCCGGCGCGGCGCCGGACTCTATGTCGAAGGACTCCTGCCGCCAGTCGAAGTCGCCCTGCGGGAACGCGTGCCGGGTATACCAGCCAGGGCCGCCGCCGATCCAATTTATGCCGCAGCCCCGGCCCTTAACCCAGCAGCTTACCCGGTAGGTGGCGTAGGGCTGCATCCCTGGCACAAACTGGTAGATGCGGGCGTAGATGTTGGGCGCCTGGGCCGACTGGTTGGTCAGCTTATAGGAGCGCTTGCCGTCGCGCTTCTCCGACTCGTCAACCTGGCCCGTGGCCTTGGCGCCCGTGGAGACGTATTGCCAGCCGGCGCCGCCTTCCTCGAAGCTGCCATTGACTAACAAGTTGGTGCTCGCGGGACTCTGGGCTTGACTCAAGGCCGCCAATGCGAACCCGCAGACGACGGCATTGGCGCATACTGCGGCGCGCCACTCAAAGGAAGGCACTTTCACCCTGAGAATATGTGGCGGGCGCCTGCGCCAAGGCCAGTTTTATCCGACATCACGGCCGCTCCTTCGCGAGGGGCGGTAAGCAGGCGTTGCGCCGCGTGGCCGGTTCCACGAGAGTCGCCCACCGCCTGTAGGCAGGGGGCGCAGCCTTCAACGTGCGGGAGGCTCAAAGACGAGGCGACCCTGGCCAGCGGAACCTCCGCAGGTACGAGCAATGGCTCCTATGCGGTAGCGCCTCTCTCTGTCGTCTCCCCGGCCATACCCCGGTGTATCTCCCATGTGGGTCGACCCACATGGGAGACACACCGGGGTATCGCCGGGGAAGGAGGCGCTGGGGTGTGGCGCCGGTAGGGGGTGCGGCTAGGTGTCTTGCTGAAAGTTTGCTATTCGCCCGGTTTGGCGGTATGTTTGGGACACACAACGACAAGGAGGAAAGTATGAGAACCAAAAGCGTAGTTACCTTGCTCCCTGCGCTCCTGTTCTGCGGAATCGCCACGGCCCAAACGAATGCCGAGTTCCCTTCCCGGATCAGGACCAGCGACGGAAAGGTTTATCTGGACACGGTCAAGCTCAACGTATATCCGGACGGCATCCTGGTGAGCTTCCGGCCAGCACCGGGTGGAGTCGGCCTGGCCAGGCTTAAGTTCAAGGACTTGCCCGAGCAGCTCCAGAAGCAATACGGCTATGACCCGAAGGCGGCGGCGGACTTCGAAAAGCAAGAGGCCCAGGCCGCCGCCGAATGGAGGGAGAAGGCGGCTGCGGGTGATCCTGTTGCGCGGTATCGCCGGCTGGCCGAATTGCACCAGGTGCTCGGAGGTTACCAGCCCAGCTCCTATGCAGTGTCGCTGGATCCCGACGGCAAGGTCTCGGCGCAGGCGTTCACCGGGACGCAGCCCTCGATGATGGTCCCCAACGCCGGCCCGCCCGGCTATCTGAACGCTCCTTACGGCAACGCGCCAGCGCCAGAATCCGCGCCGCCGCCGGGGCCGACGTATCCAGGGTTGACGAAGTAGGCCGCTGCTTCACCGGGCCAGCACGCAGACCGCGGGTGGGGTCCAGCCCGCCTCGTTTCGTCGTCCTCCTCCTCGTGCTCGTCCTCGGCCTCGAGGACCAGCACGAGGACGAGGGAGCAGGACGGGCGGCTGACGAAACGGCCGCCCCACTCTGCGTGGGGGCTCAATGCGCCCTGGGCGGCAAACGCGTCTTAAGGAAAGCCACGAGCGCTTTCATCGCCCGCGCGCAAATGCGCGTGGCCTGTCCCCAGCAACATGCATATGCCTGCAGTTCGAACAGTCGCGGTAACAGTGCATTCGGAATTCAACGCAAAGGCGCAAAGGGGCAAAGACGCAAAGAGGAG
>DATKNZ010000125.1:0-5458 GCA_035541055.1 Candidatus Acidiferrum sp.
ACGATCATGTCGGTCAGGGTTCCGTCGGAATTGGTGAGCCGGTGGGAGATCCCGTCCCAAGGCAGCGTGAGGTTGTCCAAAGCGAAGTCGCCTGCGCCCACATGCGCAGCCGTCAGCACCCAGCCGGCGGCGATATAGACCCCGCTCGGGCCACCGACGTGGCCGATGTTGTTCCACGGCGCTCCATCGGCAGGCGCGTTGGTGTTGCTCATCGACTTGGCGTCGAGAATGGCAAGGGAACTGAGGCCGGAGGCGAGATAAGACAGAAAGCCGAGCAGGCAGAGCGCCTGCGGCCGGGATACGTGCTTCAAAACCATGCTGTGCTGCGCTTAGTCGCCGAAACGTCGAACACGGCGCGTCCTCCGTCAATTGCAGAGGTCCCAGCGGAGAAGGGGGACTGGAATCTGCGGGTTCTAATCCGCCGGAAGAAATGCTATGTTACGCGTGGTCCGGATGACGTCTGAGCCGCCCAAACTGAACGAAGTGCCGCCCCGCGTAGTGGACGTGGAGGTGCTGCCGCCGGAGGCTCCTCACGCGTCGGCTTCTCGGGCGACGGCGGAGGCGCCGCCGATTCATGCGCTTTCGGCGCTGATCCTAGTGGCGGTGGACAGCCTTTGGGCGGTGTTCGACTGGGCGCCGCCGATCTGGGTGGTGGCCATACCGTTCTGCTTCCTGGCGGTGTTCGTGCCGACGTTCCTGATTCAGAAGGTGCTGCGGAAGGACTCGAACCTGCGGGCGCTGACGTTCGCGACGCTGCTGGCGGTGCTGGCGGCGATCCCGACGCCGATTACGGGCACACCCGTCGGGCTGGGCCTGCTGGCCTGGACGGGGCTGGGGAAGCTCTTCGGCAGAGGGCTGCCGAAATGAGGGGGAGGCTCTAGTGGGCCTCCGGGGGAACGATCTTGAGCGTGTAGGCTTTGGAAATCTGGCTGCCGGCCTTGGGTTTGCCGAAAGCGTTGCACTCGTAGTCGAACTTGTAGCGGTAAGTGACGGTGGAAGCCGTAGGCGGCACGGGCACGACGCCTTCCCAGCGGTTGGTCATAAGGAGGGTGCCGCGCATGGGGATGGCTTCGCTGCCGATGAGGATATGGGGCTCGATGCTGTCCCAGCGGATGGTCTGCTGGGTGGAATCAAAGGCGACTTCGACGGGGTAAACGTTGTTGGCGTTGCGGGGCTGCTGGAGCGGGGTGAGGTTGGTGATGGACGTGGCGCAACCCGCCACCAAAAGCGGCAGAGCCAGTAGGGCCAGGAATTGCTTCTTCATACCCGGACACCGTGTCAAAGGGGCGGGGCCTTGTAAAGCCGGTTTTTGCGTTTGACCCGCCGTTACCCGGCTGGTTAGCCTGCCCGTTCTTTTAGTGCATTAATTTATGTTTGGGACCATCCGAAAGCATCAGAACTGGCTGTGGGGCATCATCATCACGGTCATCATTGTCACGTTCGTGATCTTCTTCTCGCCGTATTCGCGCATGAATAGCTCCCAGCGCGGGCCGGCCAACTACGGGACGATCAACGGGCAAAAGGTGACCGAGGACGACTTCAACAACGCCTGGCGGGAAGTGGAGCTGCGCCTGTTCTTCATGAATGGCCGCTGGCCGGACGACAGCGACAAGAAGGACCTGGAAGCGGAAGCCTACCGCTGGCTGCTGCTGGTGCAGAAGCAGAAGCAGATGGGGGTGCACATCAGCAGCGAGATGGCCGCCCAGGCGGCCCGGGGCATGCTGGCGCAGTTCCAGCGCTCGGGCGTGAGCTCGCCGGACGTGTTCGACAAGCAGGTGCTGCAGCCCCACGGCATGGGGCTCGAGGACCTGGAGCGCTTCGTGCGCCATTACCTTGGCATCCAGGAGCTGGTCGCCACGTTGGGCCTGAGCGGGAAGCTTGTTACGCCGGAGGAAGCCCGCGGGCTTTACGTGCGCGAGCGCCAGGAGCTGGCAACCGAGGCGGTGTTCTTCTCGGCGACGAACTATCTGGACAAGGTCAGCGTCACGCCGCGGGTCATCAGCGCGTTCTACACGAACCAGTTGGCCCGATACCGCCTGCCCGACCGCGTGCAGGTCAGCTACGTCGAGTTCCCCTACAGCAATTATGTGGCGCAGGCGAAGCAGGAGCTGGCGCGCATGACCAACCTGGACGCGCAGATTGACGAGGCTTACCGCCAGGGCGGGACCAACTTCCTGCGCGAGATGAAGGCCACCTCGCTGGAGGAGGTCCGCGCCAAGGTGCGCGATGCCCGGCTCAAGGAGTTGGAGTCGCAGGCCGCCCGCAAGCAAGCGGCGGAGTTCGCCAGCCCGCTCTTTGACATGGACCCGGTGCGCGCGGACAACCTGGAGAAGATGGCCAAGCAGAAGGGTTTAACGGTGCAGGTGACGGCGCCGTTTGATCGCGAGGCCGGGCCGAAGGATCTGGACGTCAGCCAGGACTTTGTCACCCGCGCTTTCAACCGGTCGGAGCAAGACCCCTTTGCGGGGCCGCTGCTGGGCCGCAACGCGGTGTACGTGTTCGCGCTTTATAAGAAGCTGCCGAGCGAGATTCCGCCGCTGGACCAGATTCGCAGCCAGGTGACGGCCGATTACAAGGAGGCGCAGGCTACGGCGATGGCCCGCGACGCGGGGCAGGCGTTCTACACGACGCTCACCAACAGCCTGGCGCACGGCCAGACGCTGTCCGCCGTTTGCGAGAGCGCGAAGGAAAAGCTGGTGTCGCTGCCGCCGTTTTCGATCAGCACGCGCGAGCTGCCGGAGGTGGAGGAGCACGTCGGCATGAACCAGTTGAAGCAGACGGCGTTCTCGACGCCCGTAGGCAAGGTCAGCCCGTTCCAGATGACGACGGATGGCGGGATGATTCTCTATGTGAAATCCAGGCTGCCGATAGACCAGCAGCAAATGGAGGCGGCGATGCCGTCGTTCATTGCCTCGGTCCGGCAGAGCCGGCAGGGCGAGGCCTTCAACGAGTGGTTCAGCAAGCAGGTGCAGGTGGGCTTGCGGGACACGCCGGTGTTCAATCAGCCCCGGCCCGCGCCGACGATGGCGCCGGGGGGGAACGCCAGGAAGACGTAGCTTCGGAGCACGCCCGCCGCAGGGCGCAGCATTCACCGCCTGCTCCAGCACGCTGCAAGGCTGCTGGGAACGATTGGGAATAGCCGATAGCCAATCGCCAATAGTCGATCCGGCTGAACGATGAGCCGGCTTCTACGCCACCAGCCAGCAGAGGATCGCCTTCTGGACGTGCAGGCGGTTTTCGGCTTCGTCGAAGATCGTCTGGGCGTTGGCTTCGAAGGTCGCGTCGTCAATCTCCTTGCCGCGATAGGCGGGCAGGCAGTGCATAACGAGCGCCTTGGGGTTGGCCAGGGCCACTAACCCGGCATTGATCTGGTAGCCGCGCATCTGCTCGAGGCGGCGGGCGGACTCTGCTTCCTTGCCCATCGAGACCCAGACATCCGTGTAGAGCAGGTCGGCGCCTTTGGCGGCGGCGTTGACGTCGCCGGTGACGACGATCTTCCCGCCGGCGCGCTGCACCAGGCCCGGCGCGGGCTGGAAGGCTCGGGGCGCGGCAATGCGCAGCTCGAAGCCCGTCTTGGCCGCCGCGAAGATCCACGAGTTGGCCATGTTCCCCGCGCCGTCGCCGATGAACGCGACCACCTTGCCTTTGATCGGCCCGCGCTTCTCCTGGAAGGTGAATATGTCCGCCAGTATCTGGCAAGGGTGCTCCTGGTCGGTCAGCGCATTGATGGTGGGGAGGCCGGAGTAGCGGGCGAACTCCTCGACGTCGGCCTGCGCGAAGGTGCGGAACACGGCGCCGTGCACCATGCGCCCGAGCACGCGGGCGGTGTCTTTGATCGGCTCGCCGCGGCCAAGCTGGATTTCGCTGGCCGGCAGGAACATGGGGAAGCCCCCGAGTTCGTGGATGCCGACCTCGAACGAGACGCGGGTGCGCGTGGAGGACTTCGAGAAGAGCAAGGCCCAGACCTGGCCGGCCAGCGGCTGCTTCGAGTGCCGGCCACGCTCTTTTTTGAGCGTCACTGTGTCGGCCAGGATGCGCTCCATGTCCGCCGGTGCGAGTGCTTCAATACTTAACAGGTGTTTCATGTGGAAAAGAGGGCGGGCATGCCGCCCGCCCGAGTCGGTTTCAAGCTGCCAGGGGGGCAACGACCTCTTCGAGAATCCGCAGGCCTTCGGCGGCTTCGCTCGCCTGGAGATTGAGCGGCGGGAGGAAGCGCAGGATCTGCGCCCCGGCCGGGATGGTCAGCAGGCCGGCGCCGTGCAGCAGGTTGGCGAACCGCACCGCCTGGGTCTTGCTCGGGTCGCCCGGGAGCCGGGCGATGTTGGGCGCCAGCTCGAGGCCGAGCATCAGGCCCAGCCCGCGCACGGTCTGCAGGACGGAGGGATACTTCCGCACAAGCTGCTCCAGCCCGGATTTCAGGGCCGCGCCGACCTGGCGCACGTTGTCCGCCAGCTTCTCCCGCTGGATCACGTCGAGGATTTTCAAGGCTACGGCGCACGCGAGCGGCGAGCCGCCGTAGGTCGTGCCGTGCGTGCCCGCGCCGAGCAAATCGGCATAAGGCGCTCTGACCCAAAAGGCGCCTATGGGGAATCCGCCGCCCAGGGACTTCGCCATGGAAATGCCGTCCGGCAGGAAAGCGTCCCCGCCGGGCACGCCTTCCAGGATGCGCTGGAAGCTTTGGAACCGGCCCGAGCGGAAGTGCCCGCACTGCACGCTGTCCATGAACAGCAGGAGCTTCTTTTCGTTGCATAGCTCGCGCAGGCCGAGCAGGTAGTCCGGCCGGGCGGACGTCACTCCGCCTTCGCCCTGGATGCCTTCGATGAGGATCGCCGCGGTCGCGGGCGAGACGGCGGCGCGCATGGCATCGAGGTCGTTATAGGGGACCTGCCGGAAGCCGGGCACCATGGGCTCGAAGCCTTTCTTCACCTTCTCCTGCCCGGTGGCGGCGATGCCCGCCAGCGTGCGCCCGTGGAACGAGTTGATGGTGGTCAGGACCTCGAACCGGCCCTCGTCGTGGCCGAACTTGCGGGCGAGCTTGAACAAGCCCTCGTTGGCTTCGACGCCGCTGTTGGCGAAAAAGCATTTGCCCGGCCCGAGCAGGCCGACGAGCGCCTGGGCCAGCCGGCCCTGGGGTTCGTGGTAGTAAAAGTTCGAGACGTGGATGAGCTTCTGCGATTGCTCGACCAGCGCCGCGGTGATGGCCGGGTGGGCGTGGCCAAGCGAACTGACGGCGATGCCGCCGCCCAGGTCCAGGTAACGCTTGCCGGCCACGTCATAGAGATAACTCCCGCGTCCATGCGACAGGACGAGGTCGAAGCGCCCGTAGCTGGGCACAACATATTCGTGGAACAACGCCTGAATGGCGGCGGTGTCGTTGCGCAGAATGGGCGGCGGCGCCGGAACGATTTCTTTCATGGCTCGCGTTACCGAAACAGAGCAGAACATTAACGGGAAGCTG
>DATKNZ010000126.1:0-13346 GCA_035541055.1 Candidatus Acidiferrum sp.
TGACGCGGATGGCCTCGGCCAATGGTTCTATCGCAAGAAGCCGGGAGGGTCCTACCGAAATGCCCCTACGATGGCCGACATCATCCAATGGCTGCCCAAGAGCGGTTGGATGGACACTCTCAACGGCGTGAGCTACCCGAACTCCGCACACCGCGCGGCGAACAACGTCCCGGTGGGCGCCAACTTCCTTTATGAGGACGGTCGCGTCACTTGGAGGAAGTTCCTCTTCGGCAACCCCAGCACCATCACCCTGGGTGCCGAAAAAGGCGGCAAGAACAGCGGCAGCTACCAGTATTATCTCAAACCCGCCGACCTCAGTCCCGGGCCGTGGTAAGCGACAGGGCGAGGCGTTCCAAGGCCCGAGGGTCTCGATCCCAATCAGGACCCCGTCCCGGCTCAGATGTGTAACTTATTATGCCCGAGCTACTTCCCAACTGCTTGCCGCCATCCCGCCCCCGTTTCCCCACCGTAACCACACCGTATCCTCGCCGTATCCTCACCGGAGAACCTCTAACTTGAAGTTAGAGGTTCTCCGGCGAGGATACGGCGAGGTCACGGTGTGGTCCCGGTGTGGTGAGCGGGAGGAACCCGTCTAATCCCTGCATTTTCTCAGAACTACGAAACTCCCAGCGGGTTGACCGGATGCTTACGCGACCTCCCCCTTATTGCGCACCTAAGTCCCTCCAACACCTGCAGGTTAGCCTCGCACGCGCAGTAAACGTCCTTGACCGGGAAGTCGCCGGGAATACGCTTTAACGCATGGCAGTGCCGCGGCGCCCTGCAAACCCGAGATGGCCTTCTGCGGATAACAGTGGGGGCCTCCCTGCCCACCGGCTTCGCGGGCGTGGCGGGCTTTGCCTTTGGCTTGCGGCCTTATTCCTGGGGCTGACGGCCCGACCGTTGCGTTCTGAAACGGCGGTTGCCAGGCATTTCCTCATAGACGGCTGGCGAACCGAGAGCGGGCTCCCGCAGAACACAGTGACCGGCATCGCCCAGACTCCCGATGGCTACTTATGGGTCAGCACGTTCGACGGCGTGGCTCGGTTCGACGGCATGCACTTCAGAACCTTCAACGCGGGCAACACGCCGGCCCTGGGCAGCGGGCGCATCCGGTTTCTCTTCCAAGGCCGGGACGGGGTCCTGTGGCTTGCCCCGCAGGAAGGGGGATTGGTGCGACTGGAGAACGGCAACTTCAGCCCGGTCGTCATGTCGGCACCAGGGGCGGTCCGGATGGCCTGCTCGCAGGTGGCCGAGGAGGCCTTCGGGGCCCTTTGGCTCTCCGACGAAGACGGCGTGGTCAGCCGACTGACCGATGGCCACGTGTCGCAGGAGTCGGCGAAGTGGACGGTGCCCGCGGGCAGCAAATTGCAGGTAACCACCGATGCCGAGGGCGCCCTGTGGGTGGTCGGTAACAGCGGTCTATACCGGATCGAGCAGGGGCGGCTGGTGCCAGTGCTCCAAGGCAGGAGGGATGAGTATATTGTCCACTGCCCTAGTCGGCGCGGCGGTTGGTGGCTCAGCTCCGGTGGCCAGCTCTGTCTTTGGCGCAACGGCCAATGGCTGCTGAGGGTCCCGGCTCCACCGGCCTTGCCTCGCCTGCTGCGCGCAAGCCTGGAGGATCGCAGCGGGCATTTTTGGCTCGGCACGCAGGGCAACGGCCTTTTTCGCTACGACACCAATGGGGCGGTCCTGCATCTCACTCGGAAAGAGGGCCTCAGCAGCGACTGGGTCCGCACGGTCCTCGAGGACCGGGAGGGCAACCTATGGGTAGGGTATGGCGTGGTCGCAAGCTTTGCTTTCGCCGAGACCGAGGGCGGCGGACTCGGGCGGTTGCGGCTGCCGCTCTTTGGGGTTTACCCGTCCGCCCAGGCTCCGCCCTCCGGGGAACCGCCCACCGAGGCGCCAACTCCTGCGCCACGGCCTGCCGCCGGGCAAAGCCCTCCCTGGTGGGAGCGAATCACCAGCGTGAGCGAGGCGCCGGATGGCGAATTGTGGGTGGGAACTTATGGCCGGGGGCTCAAGCGCTTGCCGCCCGAGGCGGACCAAGGCGCGCTCGACGACCCGGCCACGGCGTCGTTCCACATCCTGACGGCGCTGGCCGACCATCGAGGGGATGTCTGGTTGGGGACGACTGCCGGCGGAGTGTTTCAGCGGCGGGAAGGGGACCTCATCCGGCTGAGCGCCTTTCCCACCAACGGCCCCCGCGTGCTGAGCATTTACGAGGATTCACATGGGGCAATTTGGTTTGGACGCCACGAGACCGGCGCCCTCGTGCAAATCCAGGACGGCGCCACTAACTTCGTTCCGTTGCCCAAAAACCTGGGGCTCGTGAGTGTGCGGACCATGACCGAGGACCCCGCGGGCAACCTCTGGATCGGCACCTCCGGCGCCGGTCTCTTATGCTGGAAGGACGGCCACTTTACCCGCTTCACCCATACGAACGGGCTGAGCAGCGACCTGATCTGGTCCCTTCTCGCCGAACCGGATGGCGCGCTGTGGGTCGGCACGGCAGGCGGCGGCTTAACACGGCTCAAAGCGGGGCGGACCGCGATATGCACGACCCGCGATGGGCTGCCCGACAACGTGATCTGCTCCATCGCGGACGATGGCCACGGGCAGTACTGGTTCAGTTCCCACCAGGGCATCTTCCGCGTCAGCAAGCGGGAACTCAATCGCTTTGCGGACGGCGCCGCCGAGCGCGTCCAGTGCATCGCCTATGGCCGCTCCGACGGCCTGCCGGTGCTGGAATTCAAGGGCGGCTATCAACCGGCAAGTTGCCGCACCCGTGATGGGCGCCTTTGGTTTCCCACCAGCCAGGGGCTCGTGTTTGTGGACCCTGCGGACGTGAGCACCAACAGCGTCCCACCGACGATCCACATTGAGGAGGTCGTCGTGGACGGCAAGCCCATCCCCGCAGTTCGATGGCAAGCGGAGTCGCCGCCCGAGAGCAGTGGCGGGAAAAAACCGGGCGCGTCCGGGCGGCTGGAGATTCCCTCCGGCCGCCACCGCATCGAGATTCGTTACACCGGCCTGAACTTCAGTGCCCCTGAGAAGATGCGCTTCCGGCACCGCCTGGAGGGCGTGGACGCCGGTTGGGTGGACACAGAAAGCCAACGGGTTGCCAGCTATGACCGGCTGCCGCACGGCAGCTATGCCTTTCAGGTGCAGGCCTGCAATCGCGAAGGCGCCTGGAGCCCCCAAAGCGCCTCGCTTACCTTTGTGCTCCTGCCCTTCCTTTGGCAAACTTGGTGGTTCGAATGCCTGTTTTTGCTGGTCTTCGGCGGCGCCATCGGCTGGGGCGTGGGACAGGTGCTCCGACGGCGGCACCGGCGCCACCTGCGATTGGTCGAGCGGCTTCACCGGCTGGAACGCGAGCGGGTTCGAGTTGCCCGTGATATCCATGATGACCTGGGCAGCAGCCTGACGGCGATGGGCTATTGGGGAGCGTGGGCCGCGCGGGATTCCAAGACGCTTCCCGAGGCCCAGGAACAGTTGCTGTCCATTGCGGACCGGACCCGGGAGCTCGGGAGGAAGCTGGATGAGACGGTTTGGGCGGTAAGCCCGAAGAATGATTCCTCCACGCGTCTGGCCACCTATCTCTGCCGTTTCGTCGAGGAGTTCCTGGAACCCAGGAATATCCGGTGGCGGCTCGACGTAGCGGCCGACCTGCCGGAAGTCGAGCTTACCACTGAAACGCGGCATAATGTGCTGCTCGTGGTCAAGGAGGCTGTGAACAATACCGCCAAGCATGCGCGAGCCGCGGAGGTGACTCTGCGCGTCGCAGCCGAGAAGGGCGTCATGAGCATTGAAGTCTCCGACAACGGCCTGGGGTTCAACCCGCAGGCAGCGGGTGAACAGGGCAATGGCTTAAAGAACATGGCCGCGCGGATGGCGGAAATCGGAGGCCAGTTCGAGGTGCGCAGTGCTCCAGAGAAGGGGACTACTGTGTGCCTGCGTCTGCCGCTGCCACAACCCGATGGGGCGACCAGCAATCTCCCAGCTCGATGAAAGCCCGGATGTGAGCGCAGAACGACACAGCGACCGCCCCATCTCGGTAGCCATTGTCGAAGACAACGCTGAGTTCCGGCGGCAGCTTACACAGTTCCTTTCCGGGGCACCGGGCTTCCGTTGCGCCTGTGTCTGCGCTTCTGCTGAAGAGGCGCTCGTGCAAATCCCCAAATCAGCGCCGGATGTAGTGCTGATGGACATCCAACTGCCGGGGATGAGCGGCATCGCCTGCACGGCCGCCCTCCGGAAGAAGCTGCCGGAGGTGCCGGTGATGATACTCACGGTGTACGAGGACGCCGATGCCATATTCGATGCCCTCAAGGCGGGCGCCCGCGGCTACCTGCTGAAGCGGGGTGACCCGGCGCGGACGTTGGAAGCGATTGTGGAACTGCATCGTGGCGGAGCGCCCATGACCAGCCAGATTGCCCGTCGGGTCATTGCTTCCTTCCATCGCGCGCCTCCCCTCGAGCATCCACAGGACCGGCTGACGGCCCGCGAGGAGGAAATCCTGGAGCTGTTCGCCAGCGGCCATTCAACCCGCGAAGTCGCCGGCAAGCTGAACCTCGCCTATGAAACTGTCCGCTGGCACCTCAGGCACATCTACGATAAGCTCCATGTCCACACGCTCACCGAGGCTGTGCTGCGGCGCCGGGCCTGAACCCTATCCCCTGAAGCTGCTGCTTCGCGCCACTCAACCCCGCGCAAACCAGCGCAGCGCCTCCGGCCTCACGGAAAGTCTATCCACGACAACCTGGACCAGTCGTCGTAAAGGCCCTGGCCATCGTAGTACCATTTGTTCCATTTCTGGTACGCCGCATGCCCGTCCACAAACGCGACCGTGAACGCAAATGGGCCATGCACCTGCGGCCAGACGTTCGCCCCAGTCTGACCCATCTGTTGTAACAGAGCCCAGTTGTTTCCGCTCGGCAGTGCACAGCAGACTACCATCGCCTTTTGCGAAGGGTGGGTCACCTCCACCCTGCGCCGCTGCGCCAGGCTGGAGCCAGGCGGGTCGCTGTTAAAAAACCCCGGAAGATAGTAATAAGAGCTCGGCACCACGTTGGTTGAAAGACCGTTAAAGGCCAGCCAGACCTGGTTGAAAGGCCCTCCCCGGTCGGAACGACAGTCGAGGAATGCCCGGTTGGTGCTCAAGATGGGCTGGAACGTCACCCAGACGTCCACCACGCCCACGACGCGGTGGTCGATGCTCGGGTTGTTAGTGAAGTAGAACTTGTCATCATTATCGGAGGTGTATTGCATCATGGCCAAGGCGATCTGGCGCTGAACAGAGAGACAATTGGCCAGGTCGGCTTTCGCTTTGGCCCGGGCGAGAGCCGGCAAGAGCAGCGCCGCCAAAATGGCGATTATGGCGATCACCACCAGCAGTTCGATCAACGTGAATGCATCAGTCTCCCGCGCGGTGCGAGAACGGGAAGGCTGGCAAGGCGCCTCGTCGGTGGTGCCAGACCTTCCTGCCTCATCATCCATTTCCCACGCGGTTGTTCCCGCAGAACGCATATTTGGAATCCGCAGAGCTAGTTAGCTACGTGTTTCGCTGTTGAAGGGTCTATCTGAACAAGCGACGCCAGAAGCCCAAGGCCATCCCCCCCAGGCCCATCATCGCGAGCGTGGAGGGCTCGGGCACCGGTGTCACGTCCGCCCAAGTGGTCCCGACCCGGACGTCGTCAATCAGGAACGGAGCATTGATATTTGGGGAGACGAGCGCATTCCCGCCTGCTCGAATGTAGAACTGGCTCAGGTCGTTCGCCGTCCCGGTGTTGACGCCGGTGATGACATTGGGTGTTTGGGGATCATCCCCGCCGAGTGAAGTCGGGTCGATATACACAGACGCCTTTTTGGTGCTGAAGTCGTATTTGATGACGATGAAATTGATCGTGTTGGTCAGGAGCGTCACTGGCGTGCTGCCGTAAACGGCGCCCACGCCGTTCGCAGTTCTGATCCCCAAATTGAAATACGTCCCGTCTTTACTGAGGGACTGGATGGCGAGGTCACATGGGTCGCCGGTGGAGGAGTAGGACGCCCCGGTCGGGAGGAGCCCTGCCAGGGTGTAGTTCTGGTTGTAACCGTTCAATAGAGAGGTGTAATCCAGGAGGAAAGAGGCGTACACCGCCCCGCCGCCCGCCAGTGTCTGCGAGGCGAAGGTGGCGGCGTTCTGCTGCCCGCCTGCGTTGAGTGAGGCGACCGAGGCGCTGTCGGCGCCCGGCAGGTCGGCCAAACCGGTCCAACTTAAGTTCGCGTTGCTGACTGTGATAGCCGTGCTGTTAACTCCGCTGCTCCCGTTCCAGTTGCCGCCGCTTCCATAGAGGTTGGCGCCGGCCGCATAGTCGAAGCCATCCTGAAACAGCACGCCGGCCTGAGCAGTTGTGCAGAGCAAGAGGAGAGCGCCGAGCGGGATCAATCTGCGCGGGACAGCGGCGGGCCGATCCTGCGCGGCGGTTGTGAGCCTTACCATCCGGGTTTGTTTTGTCATACTGGTTCCTTGTAGTTGACTGCTTGTTGGTGTTGCTGTTGCGTTAGAGATAATGCTGAGTTGCAGAATCTGGCGACAAATCGCGCATGCGGCCCGTCGAGCCGTCTGCCAGGCTGGTGTTCATCAGGGCAGAGCCTCCCACATCTGGTCAGTCAGCGAGCCATAGCGGAACAGGACGAATCCTTTGATGCCCTGCTTCTCGATCGCCAGGACAGCCTCCCGCAAGTCTTGCGAGGAGGCCCCGCTCGGATCCGGGTTAGCTGCTTTATCCTGGGCATCCAGGGGCACCTTGGTCAAGTCCCGGCCGAAGCCCTGGATGCCGCTATAAACGGGGCGATGCGACTTCTGCTCCGCGTTTTGGGCGATCTGCACCACCCAGGCAGGCGTCTGCCCAAAAGTCTTGTGATAGGTCATGGGCAGGATGTAATCGAGTTCGGCCCCCGCAGAAGCGTAGTTCTGCGCGTAGTGGCAGAGGGCGAAGGTATCGTCGCGTTCCCCTCCCTCCGGCATGAATGAGGCCGATACAACCAAGGCGGGGTTCCTGGCCTTCACCATCCCGCGGATTTCTTTCACCACTCCATCTATCTCCTTCACTCGCTGGCCCACCCATTTTGTCACGTCGGGATCGCCGGACCGGTAGAGACTGAAATAGCGGTCACGTTTCTTCTGCGGCGCGTAGAAGGTGTCGTAGATCGCCTCGCGGACTTTGTCCAGGTGAATGCCGTTGGTGGCCGCCAGGGCCTGGTGGCGAGGACAGAAGCAATACTGCGCGTGGGAATAGCGGATGCCGTCCAGGTGGATCCCGTCCACAGCGTAATGGTCCAGCACTTCCTGAATCTGGCTCTTGAGGTAGGCCAGGTAACCTTGGCTGAGCGGGCAGATATGGATGGTCTGCCCGTCACCGGCCCGCTGCGGCCCGAGCTTCCAATCGTCGGGCTTTCCCGCCCGCCACATGACGTCTTCCGGGTGCTTTTGCCCCCAAGCACTATCGGAATTGAACATATACCAGGCATGGACCTCGATATGCCGCTTATGGCAAGCATCCAGAATTTCTTGGAGCGCGTCCCCGTCCGCTGACGACGCAGGGGCAATCTTGCTCGGATAGCAAACCCTGCCCCCGCAGCCCTTCACCAGGAAGTAAACCTTGTTGATGTGGTGCTGCCGTAGCCGTTCCGCCGCAGCCTCGGCCCCTTCCGGGCGCATGTCCGAACTCCACATCCACACTCCCCGCGTCTCCTCTGCCAGAGGCAGCACGTGTTCCGGGTTGGCGGGAAGGGAACCCGCTCCGTTGGCTCGGGCTAGGAAACCCAGCCACAGCATCGGCAGCAGGACCGCCAACCACCACAAGGGCCGGCGGCAACACAGCTCATGACAGGACTTGAACTGGTGGCGACCGACGGGCGCGAGGTCCACCGGTCGCCACACCTGCTCAAGCCAGCGTTCGCAACAGCAACAGCTCATTCTCTCTCCAACATGCTTTGTCAGGCTTCGGCTTACTGCAGGCCGACCATCAGCCGGTAGAAGGCGGGAGCGCCACTCACCGGGACTGTGACCTGGCAGTTGCCGCTGCTCGTGACCGTCACCGGGTTGCTGACGCTCGCCCAGTTGGTCGCGGTGATATCGCTGCGCTGCAGCAACGAGAAGCCCGCGTACGTGCCAGGCCAGGTGACGACCGCCTGGCCGCTCCCGTTCTCGGTGATCCAGAGCTTCGGCAGGGTCGGCAGGCTCACGAACATGAAGTTAGTGATGGTTTGAGCCGAAGCGGCATCGCCGTCGGAGCCGCTGAACCCGACATAGGCGGTTCGGGAGCCTATCACAGAGGTTAGGTCACCAACGGCTAGGGTGGTGCTGAAGGAGTTGGTTGCGACCGGGCCTGCATCCGTCATCGTCAGCCCCAGGGAGCTGCCATCGTAATACAGAGTCATAGTGATCGGGTCGCCGTTTGCGATGTTAACGCTTCCCGGCGTCTGCTGCGTAGGCAGGGTCACATGGGCCTGCGTATTCCAGGAGTATCCCACCAGCGCCTGAGGCGAATACAGGTTAAGGACCAACTCGGCGCTCGGGGCAACCGACGGGGAGAAGGAGCCTCCTCTCAGGCCGAAGTTATAGGTCACTCCACCGCAGGCGGTTGGTCCTCGCGGATCATCCTGCAGGCAGAACGTCGCGCCGTCGCCCACGGGCGCGACCGGGTTGAGGACCTGGTAGGTGAACTTCGCGTAGAACCCGCCGATGTACTGGGCCACGTTGAAGAACGCCGTGCCGGCTTCACCGATGCTCCCATCCGTCAACGTCAGGAGATTGCTGACCAGGTTAGGGACGCTAGCCGTCGAGGCGCCGACCGAGCTGTTAATGGTCCATGCCCCCGGGTCGCTCGCGCTGGCAAAACCCACCGGCGCCGTGCCGACCGTCAGCGCGCACGGGCTGCTGGTGACCGAGCCGGAGCCATTCCAGGCGATGAGCTGATATGTGCCGGTGTCGCCCGGCAGGGCGGCAAGGATGCTCAGCCGCGTGGCATGCGCACCAACGATGCGGCCGTTGTCCGCCAGGTTGTTGCCGTTGAGCTGCCACTGGTAGCTCGTGGCGCCTGCCGCAACCGCCGGAACGGCGGCGGCGAAGCCTTGCATGGCAAAGAGTTGGGCCGGCGGGTTCTGGACCATGACCGGCGCTCCCGAGGAGGGCAGGCTGTCGGTCAATTTGAAGTTGTCGAACGCCCCGTTGCCGGTCTGGTAATTGCCGATGAAGGCTGAGAGGATGCTTGGATTCGCGGGGTAACTGTCTGGTCCATACAGGAGAATCCCGTCCTCCCAGACTTTGATGGTCCAGCCCGAACCCGAGTCGCCGGTCGCCGTATCCAGCTCAATTTGATACGTGCTCGAGCCGGAAGCGTCAAACGGCGTCACCCCCGTGGCCGGGTAGCTCGTGCCGGGCACCACCACGGCGCCGGAGTTGGCCGACGCGCGATTGCCGCGGGCCTCGACATAGGTCGCCAGTTCGCCGGTCTGCAGTCCGGTGTCCTGCGCGGTGGCAAACCCCAGCCCCAGCCAGTTGTCGCTGGAATTCAGCGGGTTCAGGTCGCAGGACAGCGTATAGACATGGCCCACTTGGGGGATAAAGGGCAGCCAGGCCGCGAACGCGTACGCGCTGCTGTTCACAGCCGAGGAGCCGTTGCAGGTAAAACTGCCGTCCGCCGTCCATAACGCGGAATAGAGATCAGCCATGTCGGGCGCCGTGCCGCTCAGCGCGCCACTCCGGGTGAAGGAGTCGCTATAAATGGTCGTGGCAGCCGGCGGCGGCGCGTCAATCGTCAGCGTGACCGAGCTGTTGGTGGACCCATAGATCGTGGTGGCCGTCACGTTGAGCGTGTAGGGGCCGCCGCCGACCGTCAGCCCTGGAATGCTCTGAAACGCAAGGCTGGCATTGATGGCGCCGCTGATGGGAACGGGACCGTAGCCCGAGTCCAGCGTCCACGCATAGGACAGGGTCTGCCCGAAGCCGTTAAAGGCGGGTTGGAATACGTAGGTGGAACTCGACCAGCACTCGGCGTTCGGGTTCGGGAACACCGGCTTGATTACTACGGGCCCCTGCCCGCATACGGTTGTGTTATAGAGGTTGGACACCTGCACCGAGCTGAGCGCGGAGTTGAAGATGGCCGCGTGCGCGATGTTGCCTATGAAATTGCGTCCGGTCCAGTCCGGCGCGCCGCCGATCAGCAGCTCGGCGGCCGTGTTGCCGACCGTCGGCGCCGTAAAGGTGCCGCTGGCCGCTGGCACGCCGTCAATGTAGAGCGCTGCGGCGTTATTGGTCGCATTGTAGGTCCCAACCCAGAAATGCCAGTTCTCGTCATTCTGGGCGATCTTATTAGCGCCGACCAGCACGTTACCGGAGGCTGTTCCAAAACCGAAGTCGGGATAGTTGCCGCTGTCCACCCACAAGCGGTAGGAATTCTCGCTGTGACCGATCAGGTCCTGGTTGACGCCCCAATTCCCCACCGCCCGGGCCCAGGCCATGAGGGAAATTGAGCCGGTGAGATTCCACATCGCCGGACTACCGACGCCGCAAGGCACCCCGGGCCCAGTGGAGGAGGTGATGCGCCCGGAACCCGATTGCCAGGCCACGCTGGTGGCGCCGAAGCCGCAATTGGTCGGGCCGGCCACGCCGGGGAGCAGAGTGTTGTTGCCGGTCCAGTCCGTCGGATAATAACCGTTGGCGGCGGCGCCGAGCGAGCCGCAGTTCGTAGCCACCGGCTGCGACAGCAGTTCGTCCATCTTCCACCAGATGATGGGATGCCGCGCCTGCACGAGCGCCTCGTATGAGGCTGCGTTGTTCCTGGCATTGTAGTCCGCCAGTGCATCGGACCCGAGCAACACGTTTGTGTAGTAAGCGACTTCCGCGACGGCGCCCGCCCAATTGTACTCCCGGTCAGTGTCCCCGCGCGTGGCGATGGCCAGGCCGGTGGCGCCGCTAGCGCCGTTGTTGGCCACGTAGCTGGAGAAGGTGGCGGAGCCCGCGGACACGCCGTTCGTGTAGGCCCGAACGGTGCTGTTGGTAACAACAATCACGACGTGCATCCATTGGCCTGCTCCCACCGTATTGTTAGGAGAAACCGTCAGTGTGGCCGAGGCGGTGGTCCCGTTATTGTAGAACATCCTGAACGTATAGTCGGTGTTGGTATAGCCCGAGAGCTGGTCCTTGTTATAGTTGGCGTAGAGGACCCAGCCGCTGCGCGAACCGCTCATATCACTCAGCACGATCTGCTGCGACTGGTACTGCGGCTGGCCATTGGGGTTACCATAGGGATCGCCCGTCGGATAGGTCGTGTTGACCCAAGCCTCGATGGAGAACGGGGGCGCCGGGCTGGCAGCGGCGGCGTAAGGGGCCGAAATCCAAGCCCCCGGAATGGTGCCGGGCGGAGCCTGATTGTAAACCTGAATGCCGTCAAATGCATTAGCCTGCGCGCCGGTCACCGGACCCGGCCCGGACACGACGTTGCCGCTGAGGTTGCCGTTCTCGGCGGTGCCCAGCGTGCCGTAGTTCTGGACCTGCGTCACTGGCGAGGCGGGCGGCAGGTTGGTCTCCTGCAGCGGCCAGTAGGCTAGCGGATGCAGGGCCATGACGGCATTGGAGAAGGCCTGGCCTTGCGCGGACAGGCCGCCCGCCAACACCAATGCACATCCGACAGGGAACAGCGAGGCTTTGAGTATGGTTGATTTCATAGTCTGCAATATTTACTGCGAACGTTCGGCACAGGAGCCCGCTTTGGGCCGAATCGGCAAGCGGACTCACCTGTGCGGCGCGCCGAGCCAATTTCTGGGTGCGAGTGTGGCAGATCTCCGCCCTCCGCACGCCCTCCAATTGGGTGGGTAGCCCTGGCTCCGCCGGAGCGCGTCCGTCGGGCGCAGCAACATTGGAAGGCGGCAGGGGGTTGTATAAAAGCGAGATGGAGGCGTGGCGGAGATGATGCGCCCAAGGACGGGCGCGCTCTGGTGCGCAGCGGCCTCACTCAGCCTTGAAGAAAAGGCTCGGTGCGGCAGGCGCAATTGGCACCTGGTAGTAAGGCGCACTCGCCCCGCTTACCGGCGTCCACGGGCCGGTCACATTGCTCGCCGAATAAAGCGTGCCCGAGGGCCAGATCAGGTCCAGGGCTTGGCCCGCGCCCCCCGGGAGCAGCCGGTAAGTAAGGTTCGTAACCGAGGGGGGAGGCAAGACGGTGAGGGTCGCCGCCGGGCTGAGCACGCCGCCGTAGTTGTTTGAGGCGGCCAAGGCATACGGGCCGGCATTGGTGTAATCCACGCTAGCGAAGCTCAGGGGCAGTCCTGTGGCGGCGAGCAGGTTGGCACCCTGGAACTTCCACTGGTACGAGATGGTCGGTGTCCCGCTTACCTGCGAGCTGAAGGACGCACTGGCGCCGGCATAAGCAGCTTGCGAAACAGGCAACTGGGTGAAGAACACCAGGTTCGTGCTGCCGAAGGCCGACAAGGCGTGGTTGCGGAGCTGGGTTTGGCTGAGGGCGCTGCTGTAGATCGCCGCCTCGTCGATGCTTCCCTTGAACCAGCGACCGCTTAACCCGCCATCTGAGCCGATGCGGGTGACGCCTGCGAAAGCCTGGTTGGCATGGCTGAGGGACTGCGTCGCCGCGCTCCATGTGGTGCCGTCATACATGCTGATGACCGCCTGGGACGGGCTGATGGTTAGCGCGGCGTATGTCCATTGGCCGTCGGCGGGCTGCAGGCCGGAATCCCAGTTGTAGGTGCTGGAGGCGTCGTTCCACCAGTACCCGAGGTGGTTGTTGGCGCCATGGAAGCCCAAGCCGCAGGCGTTGGTGCCGTATGCGTCGCGGTGCATGAGCACGCCAGCGTAGTTTGGCTGGTCGCCGTTGCGCTTTAGCCAGCACTCAAAGGTCACCGTGTTCGTGTTGAGGTTGAGAGGCGGCAGGGCTGCCTGCCCATTTGTGCCGAAGACTTGCAGGACGGCATTGGCTGCTTCGAGTCCTGCGTAGGCGGGGGCCTGGAAGTCGGGGGTCGTTGTGCTCCAGTTCAGATAAGCCCCATTGAAAGCGGCGCCGCTGGTGCCGCTGTTAGCGGCCACGGGCGGATTGAACCCGTCGTTAAAGGGCCAATAACCGGCTGGGTGCAGGGCAAGAATCTGGCTGGCATAGCCGGCGGCATTGGTCGTCGCCGCTGCATAGTGCGCCGCGATCTGGCCGGCGGTCAGGGCGTTGGTATAAAAGGCCGGCTCGTCTATGAAGCCGCTAAGAGCCAATTGGCCGCCGTCGGCTCGGGCGCCGAAGGTCAGGGGGTAAGAGGTATTGGGGACGTAAGTGCCGCTCAGGGCCGTGCTGGCGGCAAGG
>DATKNZ010000127.1:0-11424 GCA_035541055.1 Candidatus Acidiferrum sp.
CCAGTTGGCCGTCGGCGGGTTCCGACATCCTGCCCTCGGGGAATATCGCCAACTCTTGTCAAAGCCCGTGCATGCAGCCGTGATGAGGACCCAGCGCGATAATCGCCGCCATCCCCTTCTTTATGGGACTTGCCGCGCTCAAATTTAAGTCAGGAGATATGGAAGCCATGGGCAAAAACCTTGGCGGCTCCGTCATGCTCTTCCTGGTCCCGAAGATCGTCGAAACGATTATCACTTGGGCGGCCAAGTAGCGGACTGATTTGTTCTCCTGTACGCCGGAACGGAGCAGCAGATTTTGAGAGGGGGAGAAGTGGATTTCTCCCTCTTGAAAATTCAACGCCGCAATTCCACACTACTGGTCATGATCGAAGTTAAGCATTCAGCAGGCGACGAATGGCTGGTGACCATCAAGAGCACCGTCACCACTCATCATCGCGTGCGGGTGGCCCAAAAGGACGTCGAGCGGTTAGCTGGGGGCCGGTCGGCTGAAGAATTGCTCCAGGAGAGCATCCGGTTTCTTCTGGAGCGGGAGCCGAATACTTCGATCCTGCCTTCATTTGCTTTGCCGTTGATCGGCCGGTATTTCCCGGAATACGAGCGAGAGATCCAAACGCGACTTCAACGAGCGCACTGATCTCCAATCCTGTACCAGACCAAGCGGCTCGCTGACTTGCAGGCGCGAACTCGGCATGGCCTTGACATTCGCCCGCCAGTAATCGCCGCTGGTGCCAGCCGTTCCTGGGGGCAACAGGCGCGACGCCAAAGAGTGAGGCGACGGTTAGAATCGAACATGAACACGACAAGCGTAAAACTTGCCCTCGCCGTGTCCCTGGCCGGCGCCCGCCGGCCGCGAGTAATCGAGTTTCACCAGTGCCCCTGCTCGGAAGGGCCTGCGTCCAGGCCGAGGTCCAGGCCATTGCCGACAAGCTCGATGACTTGATCAATACCTTGAACGCCTAAGGCCGTCACCGCCGCTGACCACAAGCCGCCGGTCTCTCCGCTCAGCACCAGCAGTTGAACCCGGCCCGGTCCCACTGATTCATCCTGCCCATGCCTCACCCGTTGCCGCAGCAACACCGAGGCTGCTAACCACCGCCTTTGTTCCCTCGCGCCATACTCGACTCATGGCCAAACAGTGGCCCCATCGAAAGCCCATTCTGGTTCAGCCACTGTCCACAAGGCCTCCCTTGCAACGCCCTCGGGTGCTTCTCGCCAACTCGGGGTCTTCCCTGGATCGGCGCTCCTCTATGCCGAATGCCTTGGCGCCTTATTGGGTCCGGTTTGGCGTGCTGCGGGACGATTGCGCAGGCTTCCCAATGACTTCTGTGATGGGGGCGCCGCTGCGAGGAACTGCCCGGCAATAATCCTCGCCGAGAAGGGCGGCGATGGTTGCGGCAAGCTGGCTCTCAGTTACGGACTGCGTCTGGCCGCGCTCCCCCAGCGCTGCCGTGTCGGGGCCGATAATGGCAATCCAATCCCCTTGGGCCCCAGCCACCTTCTCGCCATGATCCTTCCAGGCCGTCAGGCCATCGCCGCGCCCATGATCGGCAGTGAGGATGAATGTTGTCTTGCCGCGGTACTGCCGCAGAGACTGGGTGAGTTGCCAAAGCTGGCGGACAAAGTCATCCACCCGGTGGGCCGCGTGCAGGTATTCGTCGTAACGGCCGGCGTGGGCCCATTCGTCCGTTTCGCCAAACCCGATAAAAAGCAAGCGGGGACGCTCCCGTTTTACGTAGTCGCGCACGGCGTGGAAGAGGAAGGAATCCCACGTTAAATCCTCCCACATCGGCGGAGTTTCGCTGCGCAACTCCGTCAGGTAGGTCGGGGGCGAGATCTCCCAGTGGGCGAATTGCGGTTCCCAGCCCGGCCAGATTGGCAAATGGCTGCGCTCGATATTGAAGATATAGGGAAAGACATCCCACGTGCCGAATACGGCGACGCGGCTCTTGAGTCTGGCGGAACGGTTCAGCCATTCGAACACGCTCAGGTTCGGATTCGGCCGCTTGTCGTTGCTGTCCACGCGCGGGTCGCCTGAGCCGGTGAGGATTTCGTTGTAGCCCGGGTAGGAGAACTTCTTCCCGTTAGTGACCGTGACGACACTGCCTTTGGCCTGATTGCCGAAAAGCTGGCCATTTTGGGCTATCTCCGTCCAGATGAAGGGCAACAACGCGGAGCGGCGCGCCTCCGGCGTCGGCCGCCAGTAAGCCCGGCCCAGTGCGTTGGTGTCCGTCACCCCACCATACTTTTTGCTAAAGAGCGATTCTTCCGCGCCGTTGAAGATCTCCTGCCATCGCAGGCCGTCACTGATGATCAAAAATACATTCTGCGTTTTCAGCGCCGCTCCCGGCGCGGTGTCCGGCCCGAACAACCACGCCAGCACCAGGCACAAGCAGGAAAGGGTGCGGGTTGACTCACTGAGTCTCATGCGGAAAGAGGTACAGAAAACCGGACGTGTCGCAAGAGCGGACCGCACGCCCGGGTAAACAAGCCAAGTCATCAGGTTGGCAGTGCGGCCACGTCGTGGCAGTCACCTGCAGCCCAATTCACTGCTGCGCCGGATGCGAGAGGCCCTGATGATGCGGCGCGATATGGACGCGTAGTGCTCCGAGATTTTGCACTTTATGCCTATTGGTCAGCCGGGCAGACTAGCTTGGAGCTGTGCCTGCCTAAGAGGATAGCGACAGCATACGCATATTTGTTATCAGAACCGAACAGCACCTATGACGAACCCACGGAAGATAAAACCGCCCGCAGGCCACGACCCCGCCCTCGTCGATCGCCCCCACTACAGCCGAGCACTCTTTCTGCGCCTCCTGGTTGTCCTGGTTCTGATCGCCCTAGCGCCTCGAGCCGCGTTGTCTGCTCTTACAAACACCGATCGCATCGTCGTGATGATCTCCGTGGACGGCCTGGCCGGCTACTACCTGGACGACCCGAAGGCGGAAATGCCCACGATCCGCGCGCTGGCTGCCGCCGGCGCACGGGCCACCATGATGAAGGCTTCAACCCCAACGGTTACCTGGCCCAACCACACCACCCTGGTGACCGGCGTGACCCCCGCCCGGCATGGGGTGGTCGGGAATAACTACTTCGACCGCGCCACTGGCAAGAAGGTCACGCTGATCTCGGACCCCGTATACGACAAAGATCAGATCGTGAGGGCCCCGACGCTCTATGACCTGGCCAGGACCGCCGGCATGAAAACAACTGCAATCCGCTGGCCCGCCACCCGCAATGCCAGCACGTTGGATTGGACCGTCCCTGATGTCGGTACTCTCGAACTGCTTCGCAAATACACGACCCCGGCGCTCCTGGCCGAGTGCGAGAACGCCCACATAGACATCGGGGGCGGCCAAAGCGAGGACGAGGGCTCAACCAACGCCGCGCCCAAGCCAACCGACGAAACCGCGACCCGCGTCTTCAACCTCATCCTCCACGACCACCGCCCGAACCTGGCGTTGCTGCATCTGATTCATGTGGACCACACCGAGCACCTGAAAGGACCCAAGAGCCCCGCGGCTTACGCCGCGGTGAAGGCCGCCGACGAGCAGGTGCAGGAGGTGTGGGACGAGCTCAAGCGCGATTTCCCAGGCCAAGCCACACTGTTTGTTGTCTCCGACCATGGCTTTTCCCCCACCAAGCGCCTCATCCTGCCAAACGTGATTCTCCGCAAAGCCAAGCTCCTTGAATCCTCGGGTAAGAAGGGCACCACCGGCGCGATTCATGTGATCGTTCAAGGTGGTTCAGCAATGGTTTACGTACTGGACGAGGCCCGCCGCGCCGATCTCATCGCGCGCGTGCGGAAAGCCTTTGCCGGCATCCGAGGCGTTTCGAAGATCATCGGCGCCGACCAATTCAGAGAATACGGCGTGGCCAATCCCAAGGATGACCCTCACGCCCCGGACCTGATCCTTTTCGCCGAAGAAGGTTGCGCGTTCGGTGACACCGCCGCTGGAGAACTGCCTTTCAACGAAAAACCGGAGCGCAAGGGTAGCCATGGCCACGACGCCAATCTGCCGGACCTCCATGCGACCTTCGTCGCATGGGGTGCGGGCGTCAGGCCCAGCGTCCGGCTGGGCGTGATCTCCAATCTGAGCGTCGCGCCCACCATCGCGAAGCTGTTGGGCATGTCAATCCCCGGTGCTGAAGGCACGCCACTCTTGGCGCTGCTGACAGAATAACGAGCACGGCTGCGCATCCCCCCAGCCCCGGCACTCACGAAAAGCATCCGCTGCGTCCGACCAGCTCACTCACGGTTCGCGGACCCTCGCGCAGAGCCTGCAGGACCGCCAACTGGCTCGCTGCCGGAAGTCCCACCCGGCACCGCCGAACCGGCCAGCTTTACAACGGCTACCCCCGGTCTATGCTCTTCTCCGGAAATTGCTATCGGGAAGCGCGATGCAACCACCCGGCGCCAACGCACACCTGATTTTGCTCACCGGCCCGCACGGGGCCGGCAAAACGACCCTGCTCGGACAACTGGTCCAGCAAGCCAAACAGGCCGACTGGACCGTGTGTGGCCTGTTGTCGCCCGCTCAAATCCACAATGGGCGAAAAATCCGCCTCCACGCGCTGGACGTGTATTCAGGAGGCCGCCGCTTGCTCGCCAGCCGGGTCGTCGGCGAACTTGACGGACCGCGCGTTGGCGATTGGATTTTCGACAGCGACGCCCTCGCATGGGGGAACGCCCTTCTTGCACGGACCCCCCCGTGCGACCTCTTCGTCCTCGACGAGCTTGGTCCTCTTGAGTTCGACCACCACCGGGGCTGGACCGTTGCCTTCGACCTCCTGGCAAAACCCATGCCCTGCCGGTTGGCCATTGTCGTCGTCCGCCCGGATTACGCGGAGAGCCTCCTACACCGCTGCCCTCAGGCGGAGACCGTGACGGCTTACAAACCTGCAGAGGCTGACGCACTGGCGCGCCAACTGTGGGAGATGTACCGGAACACACCGTAGAACGGGCCTGTGCCTCCCACCGCCTCACGAAGGCCTGCTTAATCTATTCATCACTATAGCTTAATACATCACATAGTTTCAAAAGTTTTCATTGACCGCAAGTACCGGGCGATATATTTGTCGGAACATAACGCTAGTCCGCCGCTTGGCGCTGCGGGCGAAGACCAAAACCAGATTAGTAACCAACATTCGATCCGAAAGGCTCGCGATCAGACATGAATAGCTCCAGACACCTCGCCCTTGCCTGCCTCGTGGCGGCTCTCGCTGCCGGCCCCGCGGCTCTGGCCAGCAACACCTTCACCGACCAGATCACCACCGACACCTACCTTGACAGCAGCAGCCCTACCGCCAACTTCGGCCTGTCCGGCAACGACAAGGTAGTTATCAACAGTACCTCCATGTGCCGGACGCTGTTCGATCTTCCCACCAGCCTCTGGTCTTACGCCCCGGGCGACATCCTGTCAGCTTCCGTCTCCTTTTATGTCTGGAGCGACAGCTCGGCCACTTACAATGTTTCCCTCTTCCCCCTAACCACCGCATTTGTCGAAGGAACCGGCGGCAAGAACGGCAAGATCCCAGCCGACGGTGCCACCTGGCTCACCTACGACGGCACACACTCCTGGACCGCCGCCGGCGGCGACTTCGATTCCGCTTATTCTGTGGTTGGCACCAAAGGCCCCATCGGCGTCAACCCCAGCGATAGCAATGGCCGCTTCTTCACCTTCGACATCACGTCCCTGCTGTCCAACCCGACGGCCGCCTCTGAACTCGAAAACTTCGGCGCCATGTTGAGAATTGACGAGACGGTACCGCCCAGCGGCCAGCGTTACGACTCGTTTACCAGCGCCAACAGCACGAGCTATTCGATCCCGTACCTTCCTTCCATTGAAGTAACCGTCGTGCCGGAGCCCTCAATCTCGGCACTGGGCGCGCTCGGTCTCGCCGCACTTGCCTCCTTCTTCAAGCAACGCAAAACGCGGCCCTGAGCCAAGACCGGATGGTGCAAGCGCCCAATGAGATAACAACCACCGCTGATGGCACCCGGCAGACCCCGCACCATCCCGCCGCGTTCACCCTTGTGGAGTTGCTGGTGGTCATTGCCCTGATCGCCTTTCTGGCCGCGTTGCTCCTCCCGGCGCTGTCCAAAGCCAAGGCGAAGGCCATGGAAGCGAAGTGCTCTGCCAACCTCCGCTCCTGGGGCCAGTCGTTTTACCTCTACGCCAACGATCACAACGGATACCTGCCGCACACCGACGACGAGGGCCGCAACGACCCTCCCTTCACCTTCGACCCCAAACACCCGGAACACGAGTGCGGCTACGTGGACGTCCTGCCCCCTTGCATGGGCCTGCCCGCTTGGCGCGACTACACCAACGGACAGAAGCCGACCGCCGGTGTCTGGCAATGCCCCTCAGCCAAACCCCTGCCGGACTCGGCTTACAACGCCGCTTTCAAACCCTCCAGCCAGGGCTACCACAGCTACGTCATGAACTCCTACCTGGAGCAGGACTTCCTTTACGGCCTACCGTTCGGTGTCAGCCCGCAGCCCAGTTTCTTGAAGTTGGAGAAATGCACCTGCCTGCCCATGACCATCCTCATGTTCGAGCAAACCCTTGATCCGAGCCAGGGCTACGGCCAGGCGGGAGGCTTTGACACCGCCGGGTGCTACACCGCCGAGGACCCCCGAGCGCTTGGCGAACGCCACCCGCACGAGCGCCCCAGCCTCGCCGGCAACGTCCTCTACCTCGACACCCACGTCGGCTGGCGCGACGACCTGTGGAACAAGGCCCTCACCAACCCCCGCATTCCCAAGCGAGGCGACCTGACATGGTTCCCCTACTATTACTGATGAAAGCGCAGCACCACGTCCGCAACCTTACCCTGTCCCGGTACCCCATGAACACACCGGCTCTCCTATTGGCGCTCGCGTTAGCCGCCCAATCGGCTTGCGCCCTCACCAACACGCTCACCATCACCAACACCACGTACCTCGACAGCCGCGTCTCGAACCAAACACTCAATTACGGACACGCCCACACCGTCAAGGCCCTCATCAATAACAACGTCACTAGCGACGGTTCCATGTGCCGGGGCCTCATTCAGCTTCCAGCGCAGATATGGGCCTATCCCCCGGAGCAGATCCTGTCCGCCACCGTCGTCTTCTACGTATGGCAGGACAACAGCGGCACCCGCAACGTCACACTCTATCCATTGACCCAGACCTTCGTCCAGGGAACCGGCACGGGAACCGCGCCCGCCGACGGCGCCACCTGGCTCACCTATGACGGCATCAACCCTTGGACTAATCCCGGCGGTGACTTCGACTCCGCCAACCCGGTTGTCGGAGTCAAAGGCGACATCCTCGATCCGGACCTCAACGACCGCTTCTTCTATTGGGACATTACCCCATTGCTGAAAAACACCAGCCGGACAGAGCTGCAAAGTTATGGAGCCATACTCCGAATGGATGAAACGCCGGTGCCCACCACCGGCTCGCCCCGCGCCCCTTTCACTAGTTCCTACGACCCCAGCTACACGCCGCCCTACTGGCCCTCTCTTCAGTTCACCATTGCACCCACGCTGGCCGGCGTCTTGGTGTCGGGCGGTGCCATATCGTTTACCATCAGCAATCTCACCCTCGGCGCCACCAACACCATCGAGCGCTCGCTAAACCTCGCCACCAACGACTGGGCCGCGGTTTCTTCTTTCGTCGCCACCAGCACCTCGACAAATTGGTCCGAAACCCTGCAGCCCGGATGGACCAAAGCCTTCTACCGGCTCCAGACCCAGCAATGAACGCGAGCCCAGCCGAAGAACCCATCGCTCAAACCGCAACCGCTCAGCCCGTCACCCGCATGGGGACCAGGCACTGGGTCTTCATCGGCTCAATGGTCGCGCTCGACTTCGCCACCGGCCAGCTCATCAAATCCATCCTCCACGCCTCGGGGATCAGCAATTTCATCCGCCTTGACATGTTCATCCCGGTGACCCTCTGGATGCTCACCCGGCTGGTCGTGGACCGCTTCGGCGTCCTCACCGCCTATCAATTCGCCTGGGGCGTGCTCGCCATCTTCGCCTTCCCCGGCGCAATGCTGCCCGGCCCCCTCAAGCTCATTCCCGCCGTCATGCAGGGCCTCATTCACGATGCCGGCTTCTCCCTGCTGCCCCGTTACCCTCGTGGGCGGGTTTTCGTCTCCGCCGTTGTCGGCGGCCTCGTCAGCAAAATCGTCGTCACCGCCCTGCGCGTCCAGGTCCTCGGCCTCCCGTGGACCAAAGTCACGCAGGCTCTGTTCGGCGTCCAGGCCCTGACTTCCATCCTCGTTAGCGCCGCGGCGGCCGGGTTGGCGCTGGTCGTATGGTCTCGCATCCGCAATCTGCACATCACCCGCTTGATGAGCGTTCGGGCCTGATCCGCACCTGGCAGTTGGCCTTCCAGCCCGCCGGCGCCGACGCCCCGCTCCTCCAGGACATCTCCCTCCACATCGAGGCGGGCGAGCGCGTCGGCATCATCGGCCCTTCAGGGTCGGGCAAGACTACTCTCGCCCTCCACCTCGCCGGCCTCCACCACGTCGCACTGCTCGGCCGCAGCTCTGGCTCCCTCTGGCTCCAGGGCCGCGACTGCACCTGCTCCGGCTCTGAAGGCTTCGCCGGCGTCGTCCTCCAAAACCCCGAAATCCAGCTCTTCGGCGAAACCGTTGAAGAGGAAGTTTCCCTCAGCCTCCAACAACAGCCTGCCGACGTTGACCGCCAGAGCGAACTGCGCCGTTGGCTCGACCTCTTCGGCCTCGACACCGTGCGCGACCGCCGCGTAGCAACGCTCTCGCTGGGCTGGAAACAACGCCTCTCCATCGCCAGCATGTTGGCGCTCGAACCCAAGGTCCTCTTGCTCGACGAACCCACCAGCTACCTCGACGAGCCTACCGCCGACCTCCTATTCGACCTGCTCGCCGTCCAGTCCAAGAACGCCGGCCTCACCGTCCTCGTCATCGAGCATGACCTTCCCCGCCTCACCCGCTGGGCTTCGCACCTGGTGGCCATGCGCCGGGGCCGCATCGCCTTCGACGGCCCGCCGACAAACTACCCGCCACCCCAACCCCTCGCCCCACCCTCCCGCGTCTCCGAGCCGCCGCGCTCCGCCAGCACCGCCAACCCCCTCCTCTCGCTCGAAGGAGTCACTTTTGCCTACAACGGCCACGGAACTGCGCTCGACAACGTCTCGCTCTCCGTGGCGCCGGGTGAGATCGTCGCCTTGGTCGGCCCGAACGGCTCCGGCAAAAGCACCCTGCTCAACCTGGCCAAGGGCCTCCTTGAACCCGACCAGGGACGAATCTCCTGCGGCTCCGCGGCCCCGCGCATGGATGCCGTCGGCCTCGTGTTCCAGAACCCCGACAGCCAAATCTTCGCCCACTCTGTCTTCGAGGAGTGCTCGTTCCTGCCTCGCAATCAGAACTTCCCACCGGACGAGGTCACCACTCGCACTCGGCAGGCCCTCTCCCAGGTGGGATTGCAGTCACAGGACGAGCGGGCCCCCTTTTCGCTCAGCTACGGCGAAAAGCGGCGCCTCACCCTCGCCTCGACCCTCTCAGGCCGCTCCACGGTGCTCTGCCTCGACGAGCCCACCGTCGGACTCGACCGCGATTGCCTCGCTCAGGTGGCTGCCACCCTCAACCACGTCAGCGCCCAGGGCTCAGGCGTCCTGCTTGCAACCCATGACCACGAATTCGTCCGCGCCGTGGCCACTCGCGTCGTCTCGCTCCGCGCCGGCCACGTCGTGAGCGACACCGGCCCACAAGGAGACATCGTATGACCCGCCCGTTGTGGACCAGGCTCAACCTCCTGACCCGGCTGACACTGTTCCTGGTTCTCTGCCTGCACGCCGCTCTGGGACACGACGTTCTCCCGCAACTGCTCCTCTGCTCCGGCCTTCTCCTGCTTCTGTTCGCCAGCGGCGTGGCCGGGCCCCATGCTCGCCTGCTCCTCTGGGCGCACCTGCTGGGCCTCCCGGCCACCGTCCTGCTTTTCATCGCCATCGGATACGAAGCCGCCCGCTCCTTCTCCGGAGCCGTATCCTGGGGCCTGGTCGAAGCTCTCCGCTACGCCCTGCGCATTGAGTGCCTCCTCCTCGCGAACCTCCTTTTCATCGGCATCACCGCCCCCTTGGAGATCATCTCCCTCTTAACGCGCCCGTGGATCCCGCCGGGCGTCGGCACGCTGCTCTCCACCGCCGTGCGCTTCCTGCCCCTCTCCCTCGCCGAAGCCCGCCGCATCTACGACATTCAGCGCTGCCGCGGCCTGCGCCTGCGCCCCTGGGCGCCGCAAAGCTGTCTCCCCGTCATCGTCCCCCTGTTCGTCTCGCAAATGTGCCGAGCCCACGATACCTCCGTAATGCTCGTCGTGCGGCGCATTGCCACCATCACCCGGAGCCCGTCACCCTCAAAGTTCGGCCCGGCGGACCTGCTCCTTCTCGGACTCGCCCTCGCCTCCTGCATCCCTATCCTGCTATAAGGAATCAGAACTATGCCGATGAATCGCGAAATCCTGTCTCGCCTCCTGGCGCAACTGCCCCAGCCCGCGCCGCGGCTCGAGGACCTGCATATCTCCCTGCACTGGGTCATCGTCAATTGCCATCGCTACGCCATGGCCACTTTCATCCGCCCCACTAACCCCTTCGACGCCTGCTACCAGCCGGCGTATCTGGGCGATCAGCTCGGCCGCCCCATCCCCGAAATCGCCGACCGCTTCGCCGATTCCGAAGACACCCTCCGCCTTGGCCTCATCAACGCCTGCCTCAACGGCTCCATTCCACTCCCCCAGGATACGTTCGAGGCCAACGCCGTTGATCCCTTCGCCGACTTCATAAAGCACTCCCGCACTTGCTTCATAGGCCACTTTCCCCAGGCCGAAATCTGGCGCGCCCAAGGACACCCCGTTACCATCATCGAACTCCAGCCCCGCAACGGCGACATCTCCTGGGCCGACTCCAAGCCCGTACTCCGCGAGGCCGAAATCGTCTTCATCACCGGCCTGACCCTCCTCAACAACACCTTCCTGGAAGTCCTCGATCGCACCCCCCGCGCCCGCTACCGCGTCCTGCTGGGCCGTAGCGTTCCCTTCTCCTCCATGTTCTTCGAATATGGAATTCACCTCGTCGGCACAACGCGCATCGCCGACGCCGCTCTCGCCCTCCGCTATTGTCAACACGGCGGCACGAACGTTCACCAGGCCCCGCCGGGCGCCCTGCGCCTGGTCAACGTTACCAACCAGCCCGCCCTCAAGGCCGAACTGGCCCGCCTACGCCAGCAACCCAAAGACCCTTCCCCCAAATACCCCCGTCCGCTCGTCCCCTCGGCGCTTCTCGCCGCCGCTCAGCGCTTAAGCAGCCGGCGGAACTCCCGAAACCCTTCCTCAATGGCCGCCTGGCTCTGCTCCTCCATCCGCCGATACAACACCACCACCTCCCGCCCCACC
>DATKNZ010000128.1:0-10108 GCA_035541055.1 Candidatus Acidiferrum sp.
GCTTTCGCCCAATCCAGCCTGCGGCGTGCTGATACCTCCATAGCCTCACCATCACCTCACCGTCACCTCACCGTTACCTCACCGTTGAACCTCTGCAAAGTTTGCAGAGGTTCAACGGTGAGGTAACGGTGTGCATAGGGAGGGGTGACGGCGGGGCCACGGGGCTGCCGGCGGCAGGTGCAGGCGGGGAGGGGGACGGGGTGTCCCCACTTTATGTGACTCCCCCCGGTCGTGCCGCAACTGTTACAAATGCCCTTCGAATTGAGCATCTAACCAACAGAATTATGAAACAATTGAAGCCTCTGTATTTCTCATTGGTGGCGGCGGGCACCTTGGCGCTTCTCAGCGCGGCACAGGCGCAGCCGGTCACGGGGACCCCCTATTTGTCCAACATGGACCCAACGTTTCCTACTCCCGGCGCCCTCTATCCGAGTTGGAACACAGCCACAATAACTGCCGGGCCGACCGGGCTGGAGGTGCAGTCGGCTGGTTACGGCAGCGGGTATTATGTGATTCCGGGCGCGCAGGTGCAAACGATCCTGCCCACGGCCACCGAGGTTCAGCTCCAGTTCACCGTCGGCGGCAATGCGGGTGATTATAACTGGGTCGGCACGCCGTTCATCCTGAATGACGATTCCGGCTCCTATACCTACGGGGGGCTGTATTCGGGCTCGGGCAATCCGGGTAACCCGGCGACGGTAGTCTGGAATGGCAATACAGCGACGTGGACCTTGCCTTTGCAGCCGGCGGAACTGGCCGCAGTCCAGGGCGGGGCCGACCACATTTACTCGTTCAACCTGGAGTTTGATCCCGCCGTTCTGATCAACGAGCGAACGTCCTACGACGTCACGTTCAACAGCTTGGCGCTGGTGACGGTTCCCGAGCCTGGCACGCTGGCGCTGCTGGGACTGGGCACCGCGGCCCTCCTGATTTTCCGCCGCCGCGCTTAACGGGCATTGAGGCGCGACAGTTGCTCTGAAACCTCGGCGACGGCTGCGATCGTTGCCGGGGTTTCTCGTTTTGGGCCACCGCGCGGCGCAGAACGGGTGGAGCTGTTCCGCCGCCCCTGCAATGCACTTTGACGCGGTCATCTTCGACATGGATGGCGTGGTGACGCGGACGGCGCAGGTCCATTCGCTGGCCTGGAAGCGGATGTTCGATGAATACCTGCGCGGGCGTACAGCGGGGCGCGGCGAGCCTTTCCGCGAGTTTACCCACGCTGAAGACTACCGTTCCTACGTGGATGGCCGGCCACGCTACCAGGGCGTCGCCACGTTCTTAAAGTCGCGCGGGATCAACATTCCTTTCGGCGAGCCGGGAGATACAGCGGACCAGGAGACGGTGTGCGGGCTGGGGAACCGGAAGGACCGCTTTTTCAACAAGGTGCTGGCGGAGGAGGGCGTCGGCGTGTTTGCGTCCACGCTGGAGCTGATCCAGGGCTTGCGCGAGTGCGGCATCAAGGTGGGTGTGGCCACTTCCAGCCAGAACTGCGCGCCGGTGCTCGAGCGGGCGAAGATACTGCACCTGTTCGCGACGCGGGTGGACGGGGTTGTTTCGGCGCAACTGGGCTTAAGAGGCAAGCCGGAGCCCGATATCTTCATCACGGCGTGCCGCAACCTGGGCGTTGCGCCCGCCCGTGCGGTCGTGGTGGAGGACGCCGTCTCCGGCGTGCAGGCTGGCGCCAAAGGCGGGTTCGCCCTGGTGCTGGGCGTGGCGCGGGAGAACAACGCACGGGAGCTGAAAGCGCACGGCGCGGACGTGGTAGTGGAGGACCTGGCGGAAGCCAGCGTTGAGAAGATAGACAAGTGGGTTGCCTTAAGGCACCGGGCGGCCCGGGCCGACTAGTCTTGAGCCCCATCCATGCAGAAGAAAACCACAGATGGACACAGATGGACACAGATGAACTGCGCTATAGTTGGCCCGGCTGCCATCGAGCCCAAGCCGATGTGTGCTGAAGGCAACCGCGCTTTCCAAAGCCGCGCTCCTGTCCGTTCTTATCTGTGTTTATCTGTGTCCATCTGTGGTTTGATTTGGATGGTTACGGCTTAAGGAGGACGCACTATGGCAATGAAGCCTCGACTTAGCTTTTGGCAGCTCTGGAACATGAGCTTCGGCTACGTGGGCATCCAGTTTGGGTTCGCCCTGCAGAACGCCAATGTGAGCCGCATCTTCGAGACGCTGGGCGCGAAGGTGGAGAACATACCCATCCTGTGGATCGCCGCGCCCGTGTCGGGCCTGGTGATCCAGCCCATTATCGGTTACATGAGCGACAAGACGTGGAACCGCCTGGGGCGCCGCAAACCCTATTTCCTGGCGGGCGCGCTCACGGCGTCGTTGTCGCTGCTGGTCATGCCCAATTCCCCTTACCTGTGGTTTGCCGCGGGCATGCTGTGGATCATGGACGCGTCCATCAATATCACGATGGAGCCGATGCGGGCCTTTGTGGGCGACATGCTGCCCGACGAGCAGCGGACCACGGGCTTCGCGGTCCAGACCTTCTTCATTGGCGCCAGCTCAATCATAGGCTCGGCGTTGCCGTGGATGCTCACCAACTGGCTCCACCTGGCCAATACGGCGCCGGAAGGGCAGATCCCTCCTTCGGTGCGGTGGTCCTTCTACCTGGGCGGCGTGGTGTATCTCCTGGCCGTGCTCTGGACCATCATTTCCGTCAGGGAATACACGCCTGAGGAGCAGGCGAAGTTCAACGCGCACCGTCCCGAGGCGGCGGAGGCCGCCGAGGCCGACGTGACGCTCGACACGGGCAGGTATTACGCCGGGGGCGCGGTCCTGCTCGCGCTCGGCCTGGTCTTCACCGTGCTGATCCGCATGCTGCGCTGGGACCAGGGCCTCTACATCCTTTCGTTGGGGGCCTGCTTCTACGGCCTTCTGCAATTAGTCGCCGCCCGGCGTTACGCCGCCGGGAAGAAGCGCGGGTTGGTCGAGTTGGTGTATGACCTGAAGAACATGCCGCCGGCGATGAGGCAGCTTGCGCTCGTGCAGTTGTTCACATGGTTCGCGCTGTTTGCGATGTTCATTTACTCCACTTCGGCGGTGACGAGCTACCATTTCGGCAGCACGGACCCCAAGTCGGAATTGTACAACCGAGGCGCCAATTGGGTGGGGGTGCTGATGGCGGTGTATAACGGAGTGGCGGCGCTGGTGGCCTTTCTGCTGCCCGTGATCGCCCGCCGAACCAGCCGGGTCACGACTCACGTCATTTGCCTGTTCATTGGCGGGCTGGGCCTGGTCTCGATGTGCCTGTTCAAGCAGCCGGAATGGCTGGTGCTGTCCATGACGGGAGTTGGGGTCGCGTGGGCGGGCTTGCTGACGATGCCCTATGCCATCCTTAGCAGCGTGGTGCCCTATCGCAAAATGGGGGTGTACATGGGCATGTTTAACTTCTTCATCGTCATCCCCCAGATCCTGGCGGCGGCTGTCCTGGGCTTGCTCGTGCGGACGGTGTTCCACGGCCACGCCATCAACGCCATCGTGCTCGGGGGCGGCTCCATGATCCTCGCCGGCTTCCTGATGATGCTGGTGAAGGACCCGGCAAAACAGGCTCGAACATCCTGATGCGCGGAGAATGAGTGAGACCCGGAAATACCCCTCACCCGCCCTGAAGGGCACCCTCTCCCCCTCCGAGGGGGAGAGGGAAGGGGTGAGGGGGCGCGCGTCCTGTCCTCGGCGCTCGGGACTGCGACGTGATGGACCAGAAATACTGAGGCGTAAGCCGCTATGAACTCTCTTTGGCGGGTCAGCACGGATCGCCTTGCCCGTGACAGGGAAGCCCTCATGCGCCAGGGGAACGTTTATCAGATTGGCAACGGGTATATGGGCTACCGGGGCACGCTGGACGAGTTCGGGCCCGGCGAACTAGTGGGCATAATGCTGGCGGGCCTCTTCGACAAGGTGGGCGACGCCTGGCGGGAGCCGGTCAATGCCCCCAATGGCGGGTTCACCAGCGTGGTCCTGGACGGCAGGGAAATGTCCGCGCTCTCAACCCGGGTGAGCCGGCACCGGCAGACGTTGCATCTTCGGAATGCCGTGTTTGAAAGGGAGACGCATTTCCACTCTCGGGGCAAGACCTTGCGCATAGCCTCGCAGAGGTTTCTGAGCGCCGATAGGCCTAACCTGGGGGTCATTCGCTACAGCCTGACTTGCGACCGCGCCGCCCGGGTGAGAATCCACACTGGGATTGACTACAACATCTGGGACCTGAATGGGCCGCACCTGGTGGACGTCGTTGCCAAAGAGAGCAACGGCGTCTTGGTCGTGCAGGGCCGCACGTCGGAAGCCTCCCGCGCGGTTGCGGTTGCCGAGATGGCCGACCTGGAGTTCGGCAAGCAGGCCCACCGTGTCGCGGGCCGGAGAAATCTGCGCGTCGTTGACCTCAAGGTCGAGGCGGGCCGCACGTACGAGTTTCACAAGTATTTCGCCGTCTTTAGCTCCAATGACGGTATCGAGGGCTCAGTGGCTAAGGCTGCCGAGGAGGCGGTCCGGGAAGCGAGGGCCTTGGGCTACGCGGCCTGCCTGGAGAACCACAATGCACGCTGGCAGCAAATGTGGAACCTCTGCGACGTCGAGATCGAAGGCGACGCGAAGGCCCAGCGCGCGCTGCGCTACAGCATTTTCCAGCTCCTGATCGTCGCGCCCGTGAAGGGCAGCCGCAACTCGATTCCCGCGCGAGCCCTTTCCGGACAGGTGTACAAGGGCGCCATTTTCTGGGATACGGAGATGTTCATGTTCCCGTTCTTTCTGCACGCCTACCCGGAGAAGGCCCTCGAACTGTTGCGCTATCGCATCCGGACGCTGGACGGAGCGCGCCGCAAGGCCCGGACCGAGGGCGCGGGCTTCCGCGGGGCCTTTTACGCCTGGGAAAGCCAGGATACGGGCGACGAGGCTTGCACCTACTTTAATATCGGTGATCCCTCCACCGGCCGGAACCTGCGCACCTATTTCCGCGACAAGCAGGTGCACATCAGCGGCGATGTGGCGATGGCGCTTTGGGAATACTTCCGCACCACGGGGGACGACTCCCTGCTGCTGGAAGGCGGAGCTGAGGTCATCCTGGAATGCGCCCGGTTCTACTACTCCTATGCCTATTTCAAGCAGGACAAGCACCGGTATGAGCTGCTGGATGTGGTGGGGCCGGACGAATACCACGAGCGGGTTAACAACAACGCGTTCAGCAGCCGCGTAGCCAAGGCCACGTTCGATATCGCGAATGCCACGGTCGCCTGCTTAAAGCGCAAGCACCCGGATGCCCTGCGCGCGCTGATCAGGAAGCTCGGCCTCGGACGGGAACTGCCGCTGTTCGCCGATGCGGCCCGGCGGCTTTATGTCCCGGCTCCGGACGCCACGACCGGCGTGATCGAACAATTCGACGGCTACTACAAGCTCAGGGAGAGCACGGTCGAGGCGTTGAAGGCGCAGAGGGTCCACCCCGACGAGTACCTGGGCGCCGGGCAGGGCCTGGCCGTTCCGACAAAGGTCATCAAGCAGGCGGATATAGTGCTGATGCTGCACCTCTTTGGAGGCGAGTATTCCACCGCAGTGAAGAGGGCGAACTGGGAATACTACGAGCCGCGCACGGAGCACGGGTCGAGCCTGAGCGCCTGCGCTTACGCGCTGGTCGCCGCGGACATTGGCAAGCTGGATTGGGCTTACAAGTATTTCCTCAAGACGGCGAGCATTGACCTGGAAGCCAAGTACAAGGTCTATGTGGGCACTATCTTCATGGGCGGATCGCACCCAGCCGCGAACGGGGGAGCGTGGATGACGGCTGTGTTGGGCTTCGGTGGATTGAGGGCCAGCCGGGATCGCGTGGCCATACGCCCCCGGCTTCCCCGGAAATGGAAGGCGCTGCGATTCAACCTGGTGCACCGAGGCGACCGCTTTCGCGTGGCCATCACCCGGCAGGATGTCACGATCTCCGCCGCTCCGGCCAACGGGTCCAAACACCGGTTCGTGGTGGCCGGCAAGGCGGTGGACTGCCGCCCGGGAACATCACGGCGGGTGCGCTACCGGGCCATGCGCGCGCGTCCGGCAGTGTCCCCGAATCATGGGACTATTGCCGCGATTGGCAGCCGCTAGCCTGCACTAAAAAGCCAACTGACCACCGGTCAGACGGCGCGAAGTGCAATGCGTGTGTTGAAGCTCAGGGTACCAGTCCTCCTCTCTTTAGTGCTTTGTGCAGGTTCGGCCCGTGGCGGTGTTGGGGCGGAGCTTTCATGGACAACCTACGAGGCCGAGGACATGAAGACCACCGGCGCGGTTCTCGGACCCAAATACGCGCCCTTCCTGGTGGAGACCGAGTCCTCCCACCAGCGATGCGTGAAGCTGTCCGGCGCTGGAGAGTCCCTCGAGTTCACCGCGCAGTCGGCGGCCAATGCCATAGTCGTGCGCTACAGCCTGCCGGATTCCGAGCGCGGCGGCGGCCTTAACTCGACGCTTAGGCTATACCAGAATGGCAAGCTGGCGCGGGAGCTGCCGGTCACCTCGCGCTATTCGTGGCTGTACGGGCAATATCCCTTCTCCAATAACCCGGCCCAGGGCAAGCCGAGGAACTTCTACGACGAAGTCCGGGCGAGCGGCTTGGTGATTGCCCGGGGCGACGTGCTCCGGCTCGAGAAGGCCGACAGCGCCGCGCCTTATTGCATCATTGATCTTGTTGACCTGGAAACGGCTCCGCCAGCGCTGAGCGCGCCGCCCGGTGCGCTCTCGGTCACGGCCTTCGGCGCGGGCGGTAAGGGCGAGAGCGACGACACTGACGCCCTGCGGCGCTGTCTTGCCGAGGCCCGGTCGCGGGAAAAGGCGGTCTGGGTGCCGCCCGGCACTTACAGGATCACTGGGGACATCAACCTGTCCTCCGGAACGACGATCCAGGGTGCCGGGATGTGGCATACCAGCTTCGTGGGCGACGGCTCGCTCTATGGTCAACCGGACCGGCGGGTGCGGTTCCGGCTCAAAGGCGAGCACATCCGCCTGGCCGACTTCGCCATCATCGGCAGGCTCAACTATCGCAATGACAATGAGCCGAATGATGGGGTGGTGGGCGCTCAGAGCGCGAACTGCACGCTGTCGCGTCTCTGGGTCGAGCACACCAAGGTCGGGATGTGGTTCTACAACTGCGGCAAACTGCTGGTGGAGGGCTGCCGATTCCGCAATACGCTGGCCGATGGGATTAACCTGTGCGTGGATACGCGTGAAACCGTGGTCCAGAACTGCACGGCGCGCGGCACGGGGGATGACTGCTTCGCGATTTGGCCGGCGCCATCCGACCAGGGCTTCCGGCAGCAGCAACCTTCGCCGGGCCTCAACGTGTTCCGCCATTGCACCGGGCAGTTGCCTTTCCTGGCGAACGGCGGGGCCATTTACGGCGGCGCCAGCAACTGCATCGAGGACTGCCTCTTTGCGGACATTTCCACCGGCTGCGGCATCCTGCTCAGCACGACCTTTCCCACCGCGGACGATAAGCTCGGCATAGACAACAACTTCAGCGGCACGACGGTGATCCGGAACTGCGACCTGGTCCGTTGCGGCGGGTATGACCACGGCTGGGCTTGGCGCGGCGCTTTTCAACTCTGCATGGACCGGCGCAGCATTTCAGGGGTGGACATCCGGAACGTGACCGTTACCGACAGCCTGTCCGACGGCCTCACGATCGTGGCGCCCGGCTGCCGCAAGGGCCTGGGCATCCTCGCCAATGCGCGGCTGCAAAATGTAACCATCTCGAACTGCGGTCTGGGCGCCGAGCGCCACCGGGGGCTTTGGGTGCGTGAAGACGCCGCCGGCAGCCTGACGCTGGTCAATTCGACCATCGCCGACGTCGTTAACAGCTCGACCAACTTCACCATCCTGAAGCCGTAGCGCCGGCGGGCAAAACGGCCGGCTCCACCGCGCCGGCAAGGGTAGGGACGCCTCGCCGAGGCGTCCGTGTTCCGAGCCCGGCGGACGCCTCGGCGAGGCGTCCCTACCTTGCAGCGTGAAATGTTCGGGCTATCGGTAGAGCAGGTACTTGCTCCGCTTCTCACGGAAGGCGTCCTCGCCCGGTTTCCACGAGGCGACAATCTGCGCGGCGGGTGAGCCCGCCTGCAGTGCCTTGCGGGTGGCATCGGTGCCATTCACTTTATCGAACATCTCAAAGCTCTTGTTGCGCTTCACCGCCTCGGCGAACAGGTCGCGGCCTGCGAGCTGCTTGAGGGCTTCGAGGGCATAGAAATTGATGGCGGTGAGCGGCGCGCGCGCCGGGTCGGTGAAGTAAAGCTGCACACCCTGGATGATCTGGTTGGTGAAGGTGAAGTAGTAGGGCTGGTAGATGATCGGCTGGAACTTCACTCCCGGCAGGCGGTAGGCGTTGAGCGCCTCGGCGAGCCGCTGCGGGTCGATGCCGGGCGCGGCGATGCACTCGAAGGGCAGCGTGTAGCCGATGCCCGTGCTCACGCCGCCAATCTCGCCGAGCATGCCGGTGGCGACCTGGTAGAGCGGCGATTCGCCATGCGGAACATGGGGCGAGGAGGGCACCCAAGGCAGGCCGGTGTCGCGCCAGACCATGCTGCGCTTCCAGCCTTTCATGGGCACCACGGTGAGCTTGCACCGGTTGGTGATCCAGCCTTCGCCGTTGATCATGCGCGCCAGCTCGCCGCAGGTCATCCCATACACGTAGGGCACATACCACTTGCCGACCATGGAGCGAAACTGGTCCTCGAGCATCGGTCCTTCGACGCGCTTGCCTCCCAGCGGGTCGGGCCGGTCGAGCACGACGAACTCCACCCCCGCCGCGCCGCAGGCGTCCATCGCGACGCCCATCGTGCTGATGAAGGTGTAGGAGCGGCACCCGGTGTCCTGCAAATCGTAAACCAACGCATCCAACCCCTGGAGCATCTCGGGCGTCGGGCGGTAGGTTTTGCCGTAAAGCGAATAGACCGGCAGCCCGGTGCGTTCGTCCGTCCGGTTAGGCACTTTGTCCCCGGCCGGCACGTCTCCGTAAACGCCGTGCTCCGGGCCGAAGAGCGCGGCCAAGTGCAACCCCGGCGCGGCGCGGAGCACTTCGATGGTGGTATCCAGGTTGCGGTTGACGCCGGAAGGGTTGGTCAGCAGGCCGACCCGTTTGCCTTTGAGGGCCATGAACCTGGTGCTAACCAGCACTTCGTTCCCCAATTTGACCTGGGCGGCCGCCGCCAACGGCAGGGCCGCGGCCAGGGCCAGGAGGATGCTCAGGAACTTATTCACTGAACCCGGAGCTTAAGCGCCTTGGGGTGTTGTGTAAAAGGATTTGGCCTCCTCGGCGACTTGGAGGGCACGTCTCAGTTGGCCGCTTAGGGGACTATGGCCGCTCCGGGACATGCAGCAACGCAAATAGTGTCTGCGCAAGGCCTTGCAGTACAAACGGCCCGAGCTCCGCTCTACTGTAGGCCAGGGCCAATTCATGAAGGGTGGTAGGGACCCGTTCCACCGCGTCCCCGTTATCTCGGAACGATGGGGACGCGGTGGAACGCGTCCCTACCACCCTTCATGAATTGGCCCTGGCCTACAGTAGAGCGGACCTCGGGCCATTCGCACTGCAAGGCATTGCGCAGACGCTACTTGCATTGCTGCATGTCCCGGAGCGGCCATAGACCCCTAAGCGGCCAACTGAGACGCGCCCTCCAAGTCGCCGAGGCGGCCAAATCCTTTTACACAACACCCTAAGGCGCTTAAGCTCCGGGCTCAGTGAATAAGTTCCTGAGCATCCTCCTGGCCCTGGCCGCGGCCCTGCCGTTGGCGGCGGCCGCCCAGGTCAAATTGGGGAACGAAGTGCTGGTTAGCACCGGGTTCAAGGCCCTCAAAGGCAAACGGGTCGGCCTGCTGACCAACCCTTCGGGCGTCAACCGTAACCTGGATACCACCATCGAAGTGCTGCGCGCCGCGCCGGGGTTGCACTTGGCCGCGCTCTTCGGCCCGGAGCACGGCGTTTACGGAGACGTGCCGGCCGGGGACAAGGTGCCAAACCGGACGGACGAACGCACCGGGCTGCCGGTCTATTCGCTTTACGGCAAAACCTACCGCCCGACGCCCGAGATGCTCCAGGGATTGGATGCGTTGGTTTACGATTTGCAGGATACCGGGT
>DATKNZ010000129.1:0-2562 GCA_035541055.1 Candidatus Acidiferrum sp.
CTGCGCCGCAGTTAGAGAGCCAGCGGCAGTTTTTGCGCCTGCTGGCGTTCCAGACGCCGATTGATCCAGGGGAATGGTTCGCGCAGACTGTCCTGTGTCGCAGTGGATGAAACCCTAACTGCGGCTTTTAGGTTCAAGTTAGAGGTTCTCCGGTGTGTATACGGTGTGCATACGGCGATACTACGGAGGGGTTCGCGGGGCCCGAGGAGGAGGTGTCCGCAGCGAAGGCAGCCTTTTACCCCGAACTGCGCTTATCAGACCTGGGTTTGCAGGCGGGAGCGCGACATTCTGGCTCCTGCCTCAGTCTTGCCAGCCTATTCCAGCCTACGATATTTCGTAGGCGCCCGGTTTGCGCGGCCTTGTTAAAGTGGCACTCCAGTCTTGAAGCCTCCTGCACTGTCCCGTCGGGAGCATGGGCGGGAGCTGCTATCCCGCCGTTAATGACGGCGCCCTTTATTCCGAGGAGGCGGTCGCCGGTGAAAGGCTGATCAGCCAGGCGGAGGGCACCTCGACGTTACCGTTAACTGCGATCCCTCCGTCTGGTTGAACATCCCTTCGATCCGTGCACTCGAGGTCATGCCGGCGGTCCAGCAGGAACGTGGCCAGACGGGTCGAGCCTGTCCACGGCACATGGATGACCTTGATGCTGTAATGACCGGTTTGAGTGCCAAAGTTGCTCAGGAGAACTGCGATGCGGCGATGATCGTCCGTCAGGCCGGCCAGAAACCCGCACCCTCCGCGATCAACTTCCTGGTTGCCCTGGCAGCGCAGGCGCAGCGGGGTCTGCGTCAGTTCATGATACGCCTTGAAAGCGTAGTAGGACTTGCGCGGCCTGGCGGACACCGGGCTGCCGTTCCGGATGAAGTCAAAGAGACCCCACGGATGCCCGGCCATAGCATCGCCCACGTAGAAATGGGCCAGCTCGACCCGGTCCTGCAGAACCATCATGGCCGAGAGGTCTGCCGCGGCGTCATCAATGGTGGCCCGGTCCGTCAGGTGCGTGGGCCGCCCGCTGTACCAGCCCCATTCCGTGAGGAACAGCTTGGTGTTCTTGAAGCCGTGCCCATCCAGGTCCCGCCGGTGCCGCGCGGCGTGCTCGATGAATTCCTGGGGCTTGATGAAGTAGTGGTGCCACGAAAAGAAATCCAACGGCAACTGGTGCTGCTGGCAATATTCAATGAATGCCGCCGCGAACGCCCGATCCTTGTTGGGGTCCGGACTGCCCAGCGCCGGGCCGCCCACCATCAGGCTCGGGTCCAGGTTCTTAACCTCTTTCGCAACGGTGGCATAAAGGCGGAAGTACTCCTGCGGCGTGCCGGTCCATCCTTCGCCGCTCGGCTCGTTCCAAACTTCCCAATACCGGATGTTCCAATGATGCCCATTGGCCCAGCCTTGGCGGTAATGGCGGATCACATGGAGCATAACCTGGGTCCACTTTTCGTTATCACTCGGCGGGTCAACCCGCTGGGGCCTCTCGCTGTAGCCCAGGCGGAAGAAGACGTCCGCCCCCACGTCGAGGATGGATTGCAGGTAACGATCGGCGACCGCGAAGCGGTAGTTCTCCGGCTTGTCCGGGTCGGCGGCGAAGTTAGGAAAGAATGCCTGGAAATCGATGTAGCCGAATTCGTCCAAGCGAACCGAGGGAATGCCGGCTTCGCTATACCAGGCCGAAAGGTCAACGGCGTTGGAGCCATTATAAAGCGCCCCGGGCTGATACACGGCGAGGGGCCCGTGATTGACGCCCAACAACCCGCCATTGATGCTACCCGTCACCTGCGACGCGTCCACCGTCAGTTCGAGGTCCGCAGAGGTGCTTAGGCCGTTGGTACAATAGCTTACACCCAACTGGTCGAACCGCTGGAGGTGAGGTTGAAGGCGGCGGATGAAATCATCGTAGTTGCGCGAGCCGCGCGGGGACCAGGCGACTTCGGATAGTGCGCAGAGCCTGGGGAACATCATGTATTCGGCATGGTTGAGCGACGGCACGTATTCGGTCCAGAGATTGCCCTGGGTGCCCAGGATGCAGGCAACGTGCGGTGCGCCAAGGTCCTGCGGCACAGGTTCGAAGGAGTACACCTGGGCCAGGGGCGAGTCGCCCCCGAAGGCCGGCGGCTCGGCAGCGTGGTTGGTGGATTGCCAGTAGTCCAGGTAGCAAAAGTTGGTTGGGGTCATGACCACATCATGCCCCAGGCTGGCGGCCTTCGTGGCGCTCCCAAGCCAATCCATCACGGCCGCGCGTTGCGGCAGGCCGCCCTCGCAGATTTCACTCCAGCCGATCAGGGTGCGCCCGCGCGAGTTAAGGAAGGTCTCGATTCGCCGGATGAAATAGCTCTGCAGCTCGTGCTCGTTGTTCAGCCCTTCGGCACGCATGCGCGCCTGGCACTTGGGGCAGCGCCTCCAGTTCTCCTGGTTCACTTCGTCACCGCCGATGTGGATGTACTGGCCAGGAAAGAGCGCCATAACCTCCGTGAGCACGTTCTGCAGGAATTCAAAGGTCGCTTCATTGCCCGGGCAATAGACGGCAGCGGACGGCGGCCTGGCGTCCGGCTCAGTGTTGTACGG
>DATKNZ010000130.1:0-5772 GCA_035541055.1 Candidatus Acidiferrum sp.
TTAAACCCTGAAGAAGACCAGCCAGCACGCGAGTGTCAGCAGAACCCACAGGCAGAAGTACACCAGTGGAATAAGGCCAAGATGAGGTTCAAGCCTGGCCCGCACGAACAGCCGGCGCAGCAGCAGCGTTCCGACGACGCCGATCCCAATCGAGAGCATCCAGGCGGGGAAGAACGAGCCCAGCACGTTGATTTGCGGCGACGCGCGGCACCCGGTCAACAGTGCCACCGGCAACAGCAGAACAGAGTAGAAGCGTTTCATGGTCGAGTATCTAAAGTGCCCGGTTTGCGATGGGCCAATTGGTCGCCCAGATCGCCAGAGGCGTAGGCGAGGGCGGCGGTGGACTCCAGGAGCGTGGCCCGGGTATCGAGTTGCGTGTAGCGCGCACTGCTCAGCGCCCGTTCCGCGTCCAGGACGTCCACCAGGCTGTTGAGCCCGTGCTGGTAGCTTTCGAAGGTCTGCTGGTAGGACTTCTCGGAAGCCTCCAGCAGGGCGGCGGCCACATCCAGCCGTCGGAAAGCCAACTTGGTCGAGGTGTAATACTGCCACACCTGCGAAATGGCCTTGTCCTTGGCATCCTCGACTTCATGCTGCGCGGCATCGCGCTCGGCCCGGGCGATCTCCAGCTTGTGCTTCCGGGCCTTGTCGAAGATGTCCCAGCTCAACGCGAGGCCGACGCCCCAGGTAGTCTGATCCGTGTATTGATACGGGTAGGTGTGTCCTTCCACCCTGATCTGAGAATCCACATACGCGTGGCCGACCTCGCCCCGAAGAGCAAGGGTCGGCAAATAGGCGGATTTCGCCCGGCGCACCTCAGCTTCCCTTGCGCGCAAAGCCGCGACTTTGGCCAACAGGTCGGGGCGGTGGTCCAATGTCCGGTTGATGAACTGCTCGACCGACTCCTCCATCTTGTCGGGCAGGGGCACGCGGGAGAAATCCACAATGCGGATCGGGGTGGTGGGCAGCACGCCGATGCTCTCGGCCAGGGCGACCTCGGCATCCCGCGTGTGGGCCAGCGCCTCTTCCAGGTCGAAAGCAGCCTGGGCCGCCAACTGCCGCGCGCGGGAAACGTCCGGCGCCGCCGCCAAGCCGTTCTTGAAGCGTTCGTCCGTCGCTTCCTGGATCTTTAAGGCGGAATCGAGGGAGGCCTGGGCGGCGGTGATGCGGCCGAGCAGGCTGGACAGTTGATAGAACGCGGTTTGGACCCTGAAGACGATCTGCTGGTGGTGAGCGTTGAAGCCCAGGTTAGCCGCCAGTAAATGCGCCCGGGTAGCCCGCACATCGGCGGCGCGCCGGCCAAAATCGAGCAACATCCATTCCAGTGTGAGCGCCGGCTGCATGTACTGTGCCTGCGCGTCCTCGTAGCTCGCCTGCACAGCGGTCACCGGTAGAGGTACCGGCAGCCTGGCCGTACCCGCCGAGGCCCTCGCAGCCAGGATCGGGTAGTATTCGCTTTTCGCGAGCCCAACCGCCGCGGCGGCGGCTTTGGCCTGGGACCAGGCCAGCCGCGTCTCGGGGTTAAGCCGCTCGGCCAGGTCCACCAGCTCCGCCAGCTCGTAAGCCTTGTTCGTGTCCACCTCCGAGGGCGTCTTCTCCTTGAGTGACTCGGAGATCGGACTCAAATCCGGCACGGCCCACGGGCTGCTTGCGCTGCTGGGAGCCGAAAGCCCTTTGAGCAGCTTCGACTCCTGCCGGCTTGAGCCGGAGTTTCCGTCCTCCGCCGAGGCGTTACTCGATCCGAGTCGGCACACCAGGGCAAAGAGGAGAACAGCCACTATGATGCCAGGATGCTTCATGCTCAGTGCAGGTCCTCGCGCTGCGGCGCGCAGCCTTTAGGCTGCAGAACGTCCGAGTTCGCGGTTGGTTCCGAACTTTCGCTTGCCGGGCCATTCTGCGGCGTGAAGGCTGCGCTCTGTTTGGCTCGCTCGTATTGCAGTGCACCGAGCGCACGGTCGGCGACGTGCTGCGCCAGCTTCGCAGGAGCTGGAAGGGGGAAGATTAGTCCAGGTGCGAGGCGCTGGTTGCCCGCCAGAACACAGAAAAGCAGGCACTCGCTAACAATGCTGAGCGCGTGCACCCGGAGTGTCTCCTGGTCGGTGTCAGGCCCAAGTAATTCCTTGATCAAAGTGTGGACGAGCACGAAGTCTCCCCGCAGCCCCGATCCCGCGGGACGCACGCACCCGGGAATCGAGTCCAGTAAATCGCGAGCCAGGAGCTTCGCAATCCAGGCGCCCTCGCCGCCAAGTCTCTCGAATATGGACGTAACCTGAGCCCGCAGTCTGGTTCCCTGGGGCGCCTCATCTGGCATCTGGCTAAGCTCGTTCCGGAAGCTGGTAATCTGCCGGCTCGCTTCTTCGATCACCGCCTCATACAGCCCCTCCTTGTTGCCAAAATGATAGCAAACCCCTGCCACATTTGCGTTGGCCCGCTTGCATACCTCACGCAGATGCGTGCCGTGAAACCCGGTTTCAGCAAATAGATTGCAGGCGACCTCGAGGACGCGTTCGCGGGTCGGCCACCGGTTTCCGCTCGGGGCGGATTGCCAGCTTGCTTCTTTGTCACGCATCATTGGTCTCATAACCGAGGAAAGTCCCTGTCAGGAAGCCCTCGCCTTCGCCCTTCAGGCAGGTGCTGGTCCCGAATATTGGCCGCAGTTCACACACGGACGGTCGTTATGCAACTGCCGGGCCAAAACATCAGCAATGCAGAAGCCCTTGATATATGGGGATTTGTCCAATCCATGCCGCTTGCCCCCTGGGGACGAAACTTCGAACGTTCGGAAAACAGACGTCCGATTAATGAAGCGCGGCCACCCTACTTCCTTGGGCTCTTCTCCGTCACTCCTCCGTATCCCCTCCCTATGCACACCGTTACCTCACCGGAGAACCTCTAACTTCAAGTTGAACGAAGCCGCTACGCGGCGGTGAAAACGAGACTCGTTCGGCTTCGCCCGTCGCACGCTGCCGGTTTGGTTTGTCATTGGCCTTGAGCCGCAATGCCTTCAGGCTGTCGACGGTTCGCCGGGCACTGACGCCCGGCAAACCATCAACAACTACCTGTAGGTATAGCTATGCATATAAAAAAAGTTCCCCCCACGCAATCCTGAAGCGCTTCGCTGATGACCTGGCCCTCTTGCCGCTTCTACCCCGCAGCCAGAAGAGTTACTGGGCCTGTGTGCGTCAGTTGGCCGAGCACTTCGGCCGCTCGCCCGACCGGGTGAGCGCCGAGGAACTGCGGCAGTACTTCATCTACTTGAAGACCGAGCGCGGCTTCTCCCGCCAAAGTTCCACGCAGGCTCTGTGCGCCATCAAGCTCTTCTGGGAGAAGCCCCTGCAACGGCGCTGGCCTGCCGAGCTGGAGTTGGCACGGGCCACTCCCCAGGTCAAACTGCCGGTCATTCTCTCGGCCGCCGAGGTGCGCCGGGTGCTGGCGCAGGTCAAGGCGGTGGACCACCGGGTGGCCCTCACCACGATCTATTCCTGTGGCCTGCGCTTGGGCGAAGCTCTCAAGCTGGAAGTGGGCGACATCGATTCGCAGCGCATGTTCCTGCACATCCGCGCGGGCAAAGGCAACCGCGACCGTTACGTGCCCCTGCCTCAACGCACGCTCGAACTGCTCCGCCAGCTCTGGCGCACGCACCGGCACCCGCGTCTGGTCTTCCCGGCCAAAGGTCACAGTGGCCAGGGCGCTGCCGCCGCCACGCGGCCCATGGAGCGCTCCACCCTCCAAGGCGGCTTCCGCCTGGCCCTGCGCGCCAGCGGCATCAAGAAGGAGGCGCATATCCATTCGCTGCGTCACAGCTATGCCACCCACCTGCTGGAGCAGGGCGAAAACCTGCGCCAACTCCAGGTCAACCTCGGCCACGCCAGCCCCGTCAGCACCGCCATCTACACCCACCTGACCACGCTCTGCCAGACCCAGCACCAGCAGCGCCTCAATAAGTTCATGGGCGACCTGTAGCCGCCGGCCGGATGGCCCCGGCCGCCCAAGCTAACGGCGGCTCCCTGTCCGTACACGAAGTCTTGCGCCGATGGGCTCCGGCCTATCTGGAGCGCTTCGGAGCCGCTATGCCCACCCGCCAACGCGAGGTGCTGCAAGCCCTCTTGGCTTGCCGCACCCCCGCGTTGGGCGGGGCGCTCTACTATTGTCCGCACTGCGACCACCGCCACTTCACCTATCATTCCTGCAACGATCGGCACTGTCCGCAGTGCGGTGGCCAGGACACCCAGCAATGGCTCGACGCCAATGCGGCCCTGCTCCTGCCGGCCCCCTACTTCCTGGTGACCTTCACGGTCCCGGAGGGCTTGCGCCGCTGGATACGCTCCCATCCCAGCCTGGGCTACAACCTGCTCCTGGCCGCCAGTTCGCAGGCCTTGCAGGATCTGGCCCGCAACCCCAAACGTCTGGGCGCCACCCTCGGGATGTTGGGCGTGCTGCACACCTGGACCCGCACCCTGGAATATCATCCTCACGTCCATTACCTGGTCCCCGGCGGCGGCTTGAGTGCTGACCTCCGGCAATGGAAGCCCAGCCGCGCCCACTTCCTGCTCCCGGTCAAGGCTCTCAGCGACCATTACCGCACCCTCTTCCGGGCCGCGCTCCACAAGCAAATGCCCGACGCCCTGGCCCAACTCCCGCCCAAAGTCTGGACCCAACGCTGGGTTACGCACAGCGCCGCCGTCGGCACCGGCCAGGACGCCTTGGCCTACTTGAGCCGCTACGTCTTCAAAACCGCCACCGGCAACCGCCGCCTCCAACGGCTGCCCCATGGCCGCTTGCGCTGGCCCTTCCGTCACAGCGCCACCCGCGCCTGGTCTCACGTTGAGCTGGAACCCTTCGAGTTCATTCGCCGCTTCCTCCAACACGTCCTGCCCCCGAACTTCCATCGCGTTCGCCGCTTCGGCTGGCTCCATCCCGCCCAGCGCGCCAAGCTCAATCGCCTCCGCGCCCTGCTCCAAACCCCACCCCGGCTCTCCGCCGCCGAACAGCAGCTCTGGCAGCCTCCCCACCCAACGCTGCCGCCACAGCTCCCTCCATCTTCGTCGCAGACGGCGCCCTTGCTCTGCCCAGTCTGCGGCCACGCCTTGGTGCTGGCGGCCCAGTGGCGGGCCGGACAAACCTATCACCCGCCGCCGGCCGCGCCAGCCACCGCCGGGCCACACACTATCCGCCCACCCTGAACCATGACTTCGCCCCGCTCACTACCGCTTCGTTTCGGGGGCCAACCTCCACCGACGGACTCTGTACCGGCCACACTCGCTGTGTCCTCTCATCCCTTCTGGGGCCGCTTAACGGTGCTATCCGCCTCGACTCGCTTGGTTCCAAAGCAAACTTCCCGGATCGGCGCAGCCTTCTCACGACCGGCACGCCACCGCCGCCGCGACACTTTCCGCATCAGCCTCCAAACCGAGCGCCCATCCGCTGTCGACCGCGGCGTCGTTCAACCGGGGAATGTAAAGAACGCGGGGGCGGACCGCAGGACTTCCTGAGTCATTCCTGTAACCCGAAGTCCTGAGCTATCGCGCCCCCGCGTTCTCTACATTCCTTTTTCAGTTAGAGGTACTACGGTGAGGATACGGCGTGGATACGGCGAGGTCAGGGTGGGGTAAGGGGCGCGTAAACCGGGATTGGCGGCCAGAATGGCCAAGGCTCGTTGGCCGCCTTGGAGCGGGACGCAAAGTAAAAGGGGACCGCGAAGAGGCAGAGGAAGACCCCGACCACAGCAGCCACGGGGCTGTCATAGCGGTGTAGCGCCACGTCAATGAAGGGCAT
>DATKNZ010000131.1:0-7737 GCA_035541055.1 Candidatus Acidiferrum sp.
ACGGAGGAAATGGGCGTGCGCGGCTCGACTTGGTCGAGCGACTTCATCGTGGGCGCCGGGGCCCCCGGCGGCGTGAGGCTGCCTTGGGCGAAGAGAGTTGAGACTTGCGGGTTGAGGCTTGAGAGCAGCAGCGCCGCTCCGAACAGGGATAGACGTCGTTTATTCATGGACTCTTTGCGGCTCGATTGGTGTGAGTTTCCGGAAGGGAATACCGGTCCGGCGCACAGAGGGCCATTGCCGGACGGCAGGGCAGGGACAAAGCGCGCTTGCACAATGCCCGCAGCCGACCCATCGCCTCTGTGCTTCATAAGGGAAGTTCACATCCATAATAACGCAAACTCGGACGGAAGCAAGGTGGTCCCCCGAAGCGATCCGGGCGGAGGACGGAGAGCGCCGCTCCCTGGGCGCAGCCATACCGCCTGCTCCAGCGCTTGCAGGGCTGCCGGGCCGTGGCTGCAGGATAGCCGCGCCCGGGGACGGGCGCTCTCCCCAGCTACTGGCCTGCGGTTTGGAAGTCGGCGACCACGCTGTCGCCTTTCTTGAGGACGGTGTAGAGGTCCGGGACGATGTGGCTGCTGATATCGCGGGGTGGGCTGTAGCAGCGGTTCACGACCAGGGCGCAGTTGCCGTCGGGGCCGATCTCGCCGCGGACGTGCTGCCGCTGGCCGGGATTGAATTCAAAGCACAGGCCGCGGTTGCGGCGGTCCGTCAGGCCGGCCCAGTTGCAGTCGAACTTGGTCGAGGTGAAGTCGAATGCGTCGGGTCTGTCCACCCGGGTCAAAGCGACCTTGGCGCTCTCAGGCATGGCCGTGCCGTTTGGGCGGCCGACATGGCCGGGCGGGTAATAAGACCACGGCGCCTGGCGGTCCCACGAGAACCGTTCAACGCCCTTGGGAAGATGGAAGACCCAGCCGAGCTCGAATACATCGGACTTGGCGCCATTCCAGTCGAGACGATAGGTGAACTTGCCGTCGCGTAGATCGGCCCGCAGATGGCCGACCGGCAGCGCGCCCGGCTGCAGAAGGACATCGGCCTCGAGGGACTGCACGTCGGCCTGCGGCAGCGCGGCCAGCTCGGCGGCTGCCACCGCCACGGGCTGCGCGCCCCGCAACTGCACCTTCACGTTGGTCAGTTCGCCGGTCGAGCGGTAGAGGCGATGCCAGCCTTTGCCGTCCGGCCCATTGGTGCCGGTGACCAGGTTGAATGTGGGGAACTTCAGCCCGCCGATAGCCCGCACGCGCGGCGCGGGGTGGGAGACGGGCTTCAGCGCGAATTGGTAGGTTGCCACATTCCAGCCGCCGGGGTGGGCAAAGTCGAGCCGCAGCGTGTCGGCGGCGGAGAGTTTGCCCGCCGGGAGGTCCAGGCGAAGCGGCCCATGCGCGCGTGGTCGCAGCGCCAGGCCCGCGGTGCCGCCGGCGAGCCGGCGTGAGCCCTGGGTCAGCGTCCAGGCGACGCGCAACTGCGCCAGGTCCGTGAAGGAATACCGGTTGGTGGCCTCGATGGTCACGCCGTCGCCCGTGATGTCGAGATGGTCAGCCAGCGCGATGGGCGCCTGGGCCATCTTGATGTGGTAATACTCCGGGCGGGGATTGCGGAAGCCGTCCACGACGCCCTTCACTTTGACGAGGCTGATGCCCGTGTCGGGGAAGTAATAGTAGTACTTGGTGGGGCATTTGTCGGCGACGGCCCGATCCTGCCACTCCCAGAGGAAGCTGCCGGCGACATGGTCATCCTGCCAAAGCTCGTCCCAGGTGCGGGTGATAATCGGTCGCCAGAGGTCGAGGGAGCCATAGTCCGGGCCGTTGCGCACTTCCCAGACGTTCGGGTTCTCAGTGTAAATCATGGGGCACTTGGCGCGCCTTGGGCTGTGCTCGGCCTTGTTGATGTCCTGCGGCGTAATGTAGTGGGCGTCATCGAACTCCACGTCTGCGCCGCCGTCCTCCGCCTTCTGACTCGAGAGGACGCGTGGGCGGGTGGGATCTAGCTGACGCGTGAGCTTCGCGGCGAGGGTGTTGTTGGTGCCGGGCCGGTTCTCGTTGCCGATGCCCCAGATCACGACGCAGGGGTGGTTCTTGTCCCGCCGCACGGTCTCTCGCGCGCGCTGGGCGAAGGCTGCCGTCAGGTTCGTATCGCTGCAATTGACCCAGCAGAACGGTTCCTCGTCCAGGACGTAGAAACCCATCTCATCGCACAAGTCATAGAAGCCTGAGCCGTAGGGATAATGGGAAGTGCGGACGGCGTTGAAGTTGGCGGCCTTCATCAGGGTCAGGTCTTTCCGCCAGATGTCGGCGTTGATAGCCGTGCCCAGGGTCGGATACACGTCATGCCGGCAGATGCCTACCAGCTTGACCGGCACATGGTTCACGCAGAAGACGCCGTTCTGGATCGAAACCTCGCGGATGCCAACCCGGCGGGCGACCCGCTCAACCACCTTGCCGTCGGAGCCCTTCACCTCTACGGCCAGCGCATACAGGCTGGGGGATTCCGCCGACCATAACCTTGGATGCGGCACAGTTACGGCAAGATTCACCCGCCCGCTACTGTCCGGTTCGGCGTCCACAGCGGGCTGGCCCTCCAACTGCGCGCTGACCTTTGTGCCCGGGGCTGGCTGCTCCAGGTCAGCGATCACGGCCACCTCGGCGGAGTCCTGCGGGAGCAACCGCGTGCGGATAGTGAGATCCCGGACGTGGCACGCGGGCACCGAAAACAGTGTTACCGGGCGGTGGATGCCTCCGAGGAAGAAGAAGTCTCCGGTGTCGCAGTCCACGCTGCGGGTGTTCTTCACCACGCGCAGGGCGAGCAGGTTGGCCTGGCCGAATTTGGCCACGGGTGTCAGGTCGGCCTGCCAGGCCGTCCAACCGCCCTCGTGGTAATTCGTGCTGCCCCAACTGCATTCATCGGCGCAGACGGGCTGCCCGTTACACCAGACCTCGCAGCCGTTCTGCACGCCGTCGAAGTTGACGATCACCCGCCGGTCCTTCCATTTGGCCGGGAGCTTGAACTTGAGGCGATAGAGGCCGGAGGCGTTGTCCGGCTGATCGTAAGTGGCGGGGGAATAGCCGGCCATTTCCCAATTGCCGGGGACGGCAAGGTCGTGCCAGGCCGCGTCCTCGCAATAGCCGGGCATGTAGAACGGCTCGATGTTGGTCGGGTATTGGATGGGGATCGGGCGTCGGGACAATGCCAGGAAACTCGGGGGCGGGGGCGCTTGCTCCAGCTTGAACCGCCACTTCCCGTCGAGCGCCATGACATGCTCGCTGTCGTCGGGGATAGGCACACTCGCCCGAAGCTCTGGGGCAGCAAGGCTGCCGCAGATTGCCAGGGATGTCAGGATCAGGGATGCGCGTACGTTCATATTCGGGATGGGCCGATGCAGGCTGAGAACCCTACCCGCATGACTCAGACTCTCGCCTTAGTGGCGGTGGGAATGCTCGGCGCCCTGCCGCGGGCCGTGCAAGTGGCGCAAGCCGCGGCGCAGCGTCTCGATTTCGTGCTCGTCGGCATTCTTCTGCCGCTCTGCCAATTCCAGGGTTTCCAGCACCAGTTCCATGTCTTCCAAGGTACCGCGCAGGGTCTCGATGATGCGGCTGACCTCTTCGATGGCCTGCTGCACCGCCACCGGTGAAGCCGGTTGGATAGCGCGAGGAGGCGCTGCGGCGGGCTCCTGCTCGACCGCCGAAGGCTCCTCGACGGCGCTGACAGGCTCCGCAAGTTCTTCTGTCGGAGAGGGCGGCTCCTCGGCTGCGGCCAGTAGTGGACGCCGCCCGCGGCCTCGGCGCCCGCGTCCGCCACGCCGGCCTCGGCGGCGCGGCTGCGGCGCCCCGGGGTCTTCGGGTGCTGCTGGTGATGGTCCTGGTTCCTGTTCGGGTGCCATGCCTCAAGTTGCCCCGGGCAGACTTAAAAGCAATGCAAATTATCTGGCTGCCAGAAGATGGGACGCTTATGGGGACATGAGCATCGTGGGAACATGCTGAAAGAAGGGCCCGTGTTTGCAGGGTGTTTCAGCGGAGGATGTCCCCATAAGCGCCCAGGGCGCCCGGGCTTCTCGGCAAAGCCGGCCTCGATTGCCTCGAAGCCGCACTGGTCGAGCTTTCTGCCCCCAACTGGCCGGCGCGCATCGAACAGTTTCGGCGCGCACGCGGCCCAATCGATGTGGCAGCCCGGTCGGCCGTCCTTTGGCTACAGCATCTCCTCGGTAGCGGCCCAGCGCACCGCGTAGCGCATCAGCTCGGGTAGGCTGCGCAACTGCAGCTTCTCCTTAATGTGCAGGCTGTGGGAATCCACAGTCTTCGGACTCAGGTGCAGCCGCTGACCGATCTCGGAGGTCGGCAGGCCCTGGCCGATAAGCTGGAACACCTCGAACTCGCGGTCCGTCAGATGTCCCAACGTCGCCGTGCCAGGCTCCTGTCTGCGCCCGGCAAAGGAGTTAATGATCCGGCGCGACACGCCGTCGCTGACATAAGTCTCGCCATTGAGGACCTTGCGGATGGCGAAGAGCAGCCTGTCGCCTCCTTCGGTCTTCATGATGTAGCCATGCCCGCCGGCGTGCAGCACCCGCTCGGCATACAGCGCTTCATCATGCATCGAGTGCACGATGACATAAGTGTCCGGCGCCCAGAGCCGAATGTCTTTCACCAGCACCAGGCCGCTGCGGCGCGGCAGCGTGATATCCACGAGCGCCAGGTCCGGCTTGAGCGTCTTGATCGCCTCCAGCGCCTGGACGGCGCCGTCCGCCTCGCCGCATACCTCCAAATCCTCCTCCTGGCCGATCAAGTCCACCAGGCCCCGGCGCGTCATCGGATGGTCCTCCACAATGAAAATGCGCCGCTTCACCTGCGCCGTTGACGCGCGTTCCTTTGGCTTCATGTGCAACCATAGCACAAAGTCGGCGGCAATTCTTGCGCCCAGACAAAGGCTGGGTCGCGCTCTTCCGAACCCGGAGACGGCCGTCAGCCAGATTTAACCGGCAGTTCCGCCAGCGAAATCTCCACGATCAGATCGGCCGCTATTTTCTCCAACTCCTGCCGGATGCGTTCCGCGTCGCACGCTTCGGGAATGCTCACCGTCGCGCGGGCTTTGAAGAGCGTCTCGCCCGACATTGCCGCGCTCGCGCATTCGGTCTCCAGCTCTTCGACGTTAACCCCAAAAGACGCGAGGGCCTGAGAGACCTGCCGCACGATTCCGGGCCTGTCCTGCCCGACAATCTCCAGCAGGCTCAGCCGTGTCGAGCGCGCCGCTTCCGGCGCCTTGTCTGGATGCACCACGACCGTGAGACCCCGCACCTGGAGTTTCTGCAAGGCCACGACCAGCGGCGATTCCTTCTCCGCCGGCACCTCGACCCGCAGGATTCCCGCGAAGTGCCCTCCCAGCCGAGACATGCGGCTCTCCAGCCAATTGCCGCCGTGCTCCGTGACCAGCCCGGCAATGGCGCCCACCAGCCCCGTCTGATCCGGCCCCAGCACCGTCATTACCAAAGTGCGCTGCATGAGTGCTCTGTACGCGGGGATTTTCCCCGTGGCAAGCCAAGACCGTGGGGCAGGGCAGAAATCGGTCCGCCTTTACCTCAACGACGCCAGGACCTCCTCCGCCGCCGCGCGCGGATCATCGGCCCCCGAGATGGACCGGCCAATCACCAGCCAATCCGCGCCCGCAGCCAGAGCTTCCCGCGCGCCAAGCACTCGCTTCTGGTCGCCCACCGCGCTCTTCTCGGCCCTGATGCCCGGCGTGACAAGCAGCGTGCCGGCAGGCACAGCCTTCCTCACCTCCGCTACCTCGCGCGGCGAACAAACAAGCCCGCGCAAGCCGGCCTGCACGCCGAGTTGCGCCAGCCGCAGCACATGCCGGGCGACATCCCCGTCCAGGCCCGTCTCCCGCAGGTCTTTGCCCTCGAGGCTCGTCAACACGGTGACGCCCAGCACAACCGGCGTTTCGCGTCCCAGCTCGCGCGCCGTGCGTGCCGCTGCCTCCTCGGCCGCTCGCAGCATGGCACTGCCGCCCGAGACGTGCACTGTGAGCATTTGCACGTCCAGCCGCACGACAGCCGCGACCGCTCCGGCGACTGTGTTGGGGATATCATGGAACTTCAGGTCGAGAAAGACGCGCGCTCCCTTCCCGCGCAACCGCCTCACAATGTCCGGGCCGGCGGCGGTGAACAACTCGCTGCCGACCTTAAATCCGCCCACAACCGGTCCAAGGGTCTCGGCGAGCGCCAGGGCACGCTCCGTGTTAGGCACATCGAGGGCGACCAGGATCGGGTTGCGCATGGAGGCATCTTTGCACACGGGCGGCAGGGCAACAAGCAATCCACTTGTCAAGCCTACAAAGTTTGAACAATTCCCCCCATTTCAGCGTCTGATTTCGATCAATGAAAACCAACCGGAAGAACGGCGCACGGCCATTGGCCAAGGGGCAATTGTGGCGCACAGAGAACGCCTACGTTCAGATTGTCGAGATGGGCAAGCGGCTGATCCATTACAAGATGCCCCGCGAGATCGGCCAGCGCGCAGTCAAGACCCATACCGTGGGTATAGAAACCCTCGCCAGCTATCTCAAGAGCAACCGAGCCCGCCTGGTCGAGGAAGCGGACCCTGCCCGCAGTTAGCCCATTCTCCGCTACGCCCAGACGTGTCTGGCTCAACAACGGGATAGCCCCCTAATCTGGCGTAATCCTCTCGGCGGCAGTGACTTAAGAGCTCCAAGAGTCTTTGCCCACAGTGACCATTCGGCAAACCGGCTCCTGCCGTCGGGCTTGCCGAAGGTTACGCGCCGTCACTACCCCGTGACCCCGCCGTATCCTCCCCATGACCTCACCGTAGTACCTCTAATAGCCTATTAGAGGTACTACGGTGAGGTCATGGGGAGGATACGGTGGGGTCAGGGTGCAGTAAGCGGCAAGAGGCGGCCCGATCCCTGTATTTTCTCAGAGGTGAGAAACTTCAAGCGGGTTGGCCGAAGGTTTACTCCCCAAGTGCCCTCCGGCGCATCTCAGTCAGGGCTTCTGTAGCGTTAACCACCTGTAACGGCCTCATTTACGCGTTTTCCCACCGCTGCGGCCCTCACGCCGGTGGTCCCTACCCCCTTGTTTCTCCAAAGGTCACGGACGGGGGCTGGCCTGGCTCGGGGCAGGTGAAGCCGCGGCAGAGGTCCCTTTACAGGGTTTTCTTGAGCAGCTCGATGAGCTGCTTCATCGCCGGGGAGAGCACCTTGTTCTTCTTGTAGATGACGGCCAGTTGCCGGTAGTTGTCGCCCTCCAGCCGGATGGAACAGAGGGTTTCGGCGGCGACCTCCTGGCGGACGGTGTCTTCCGGGACGATGGCAATCCCGCTGTCAATCTCGACGGCGCGTTTGGCGGTCTCGATGTTGTCGAACTCCATGACGTGCTCGGCGACAACACCGTGCTTTTTGAAGATCTTGTCGAGGGCTTTGCGGGTGGGAGTGTCGGGATCGAAGCTGATGAACTTCTGGCCGTTGAGGGCGCCGAACTTGACGCTCTTGCGGTTGGCGAGCGGGTGCTGGGGGGCGCAGACCAGCACCAGGCGGTCTTGACGCAGGAGGATCGTCTCGAGGCGCGCGTCGGGCACGGGGTAGGCGACGAGGCCCAGGTCAACGATGTTGGCCAGGACGTCCTCATAGACCTGGTTGGCGCGGCGGTATTCGACGTGGATGTTGACCTCGGGGTATTCCTTGAGGAAATGCTTCACGTAGGGCGGCAGGTCGTGCAGGCCGATGCTGTAAACA
>DATKNZ010000132.1:0-14466 GCA_035541055.1 Candidatus Acidiferrum sp.
CACTGGGCTTCCTGCCGGGGCCGGGCATTGACCGCGAGACCATGCGCCGCACCCTGGATTGGATTTGGGTGAACTGGGATTGGCCCAGCACCTGGGGTTGGGACTACCCGATGCTGGCCATGTGCGCCGCGCGCCTGGGCCTACCTGAGCGGGCGATTGATGCGCTGCTGCTCGACACACCAAAGAACCACTACCGGCTGAACGGACATAACCACGAGCGCCAGGGCCTGACGATCTACCTGCCTGGTAACGGCGGCTTGCTTTACGCCGTGGCCATGATGGCCGCTGGCTGGGATGGCGCACCCCAACGGAACGCGCCTGGCTTCCCTGACAACGGCCAGTGGACTGTTCGCTGGGAGGGACTGCAGCCAGCCCCGTAGGCCAGCGTGCGACGCCTCATTCTAGATGGAGTCGATGTGCCACTGGGCCAACTCTTCGTGCAAGCCGCGCGTCATCCGAGGCCAGAAGCTGAGGGCGAAGCTCAAGCGAAAAGTGCCAGTGAGGCTTTTCTGTACCGGCGCCTGCAAACCCTTTCCGCGACCAAGGGCCGCTTTTCCCTGAACGTTCAGTTACCGATCTCCTTCGGCGGCTCGGGACACATGGAAGTTGATTTCCTATGCGCGGACTTGTGGATAGTTATCGAACTTGACGGAGACCAGCACTTGGCCGATCCGGACGCCTACCGACGTGACCGGCATAATGACGCACTGCTTCAGCAGCACGGATATTTTGTCATGCGATTCCTGGCGTGCGATGTCGCCAAGCGGATCGACCAAGTGCTCGACGGACTGCTCGCTGTCATGGAAAGTCGGAGGAATACTCAGCGGAAGGCTAGTGGAGGACGGATTCAGCAGCACAACTGCTGAATCCGACGCTTCAACCTTTTACTTGCGCTCCTTCGTAAGACGTTGATTATCAATGGGGCGGGTGAAGGGAATCGAACCCTCATGACAATGCAGTTGTGGATATCGGACACAAACCATTGCTGTAAAGACCGGCCAACGGGATCCGGCGAGTGGCCTGCTCGGGTTCGCGGACACTGCCCGGTCAGGCCTAATCCCGAGGGTGAAGGCCTTCTTGTGACGGCGCTGAGCGGTCCGGCCTGTTCAGGCGGGACGTTCAACCGGTATGGTGGCTAATGAGAGGAGCGTTTGATGTCAGTCCACCGGCGACTGGTACAGGACGAAGCCGGCGGGGAAGTAGATGTCCGGCCCCACACTGCCCTTGCCCCAGAAGTGGTCGCTCATGTTGCAGATGCCTGAGGCGTCATAGGCGGTCATGACGCAAACGTTCAGGCCGGAACGGGACTGAGACTCGCTGCCCGCGAGGATCCACGCGCGAGCCACGGTCAATCCGCGCAGCATGTAGTCGGCCCACTTGTGGCCTTCAAGATCGGTGTCGCTGCTGATATTGTCGTAGCCGCACAGGAGGTGCAGGCGTTGGAAGGCCGGGCCCCAACGCTGGTACCAGGCATGAGGTGGGGTGCCGGGCTGGAGGGGGCCGCAGGCGGCGATGACTAGCCATTCCAGGTCCTGCTGACCGTAACGCGTGGCCGTGTAATCAACAAACGTGTGGTCAACCGTGCTGGTGAAAACCCAGCCGTCGCTATTGGCGTGGCCGGTGTAGAAGACGGCATCCACGTTATCCACCCAGTTATTGTCATCGCCGCCCAGGGCGGAGTCATGGAAGTCCCGTTCCCAGGCATTGTATTCGCCCCAGTTAAAGCGCACGACGGCGCTGCCATCCGACTGGAAGCGGGAGACGAAGCCACCGGCATTGGCCGGCGCGGCGGTCAATCCAGCAGTCACACCGATCCATTCGGTTCCAACATCAGTGGTTCCGGCCACGTGTGGCCTCGGCTTGAGGGTGGTGGCGGCGCTTTGCCGCGGCGCAACGAACGACTGCCCCACGAAGACGTTGCTGCTGGCGCCGACGCATAGGCCATTGGCATCGGTGACCAAAAGGGTGACGGTTTCGTTGCTGCGAGACTGGGCGGAATAGGAAAAGGTGGCCGAGTTGGAGGCGCTGATGATGGCCGAGCTTGAGTTCCATGTGTAGGTGTAAGGCGCTTGCCCATCATTAACGGAGGCCTGCGCAGTAACGTTGTTGCTAACCGTGCTCACCGAGAGATGGACCACCGGCACCAACTTCGAGCCCGTGACTGCCGGGATAAGCACCGACCGCATCAGGATCGGGTTCACCATTCCCGTCGGCATGAAGCTTGCCTCATATTGGTAGTACGGAATCAAGGTTTGCACGGAACTTAATTCCGCGGGCGGAGCATAATAAACGATCTGCGAAGCGAGAGTCCAGGTCCCGGTGGATTGGCCAAAGCCGGACTGGTAAGCGCCCAGGACCAGATCGTCGGCCACTGACTGCGGCAGCAAGGACATGGGCGCCTCCTGCGCGACTGGCCGGAGGGTATAGTTGGCGTGCGTGACGTTGCCGGTGGAGCCGAAGACGACGCTGGCTTTGGCCCCAGGGCCCACCACGGGATAACCGCCCAGAGTAAAGCGGTAGCGGACCTTGGTATCAATGTTCCGGTCGCTCACGGTCGTGATGTTACTGTCCACCGCCGTGAAGTGGGTGTGGACAACTTCGGGGACGGCGTCGTAGGGGGCCGGGAGGAGGCCCGCGGATTGCAGGGCCTGGGCGGTCGTTTGCTGGGCGGTTTGGTCATCAAAGACGGTCATCTGATTGATCTTGTCGAAAAGGAACTCCTCACCCACGAGGTCAGTGCCTTCCTCATCTTGCGTGTTGAGCTTGCCCAGGTTGAGCGTGGGCACCTGGAGAAAGGCGCTGTCGTCGGTGTAGAGCACGAAGCTGTTGGACTGGTAGGCCTGGGCCGGCAAGCCCAAGCTCGAGGCCAGGGTGTTGAACTGGATGGAGGTCACCGCAGGCCCCAGCACGTTGTAACGCGGAAGATTGCCCAGCCGGAGCCGGAAGAACTGGGCTCCCTGGGGAGGGTTGGTCAGGCTAAGGGACCGGAAGCCGTTGCCACCTTCGTACGGGAGGGCGAGATCCTGCCACTGGACAGGACGGGCGAGGCTTGCAGTGGATTGCACGACATAGTTGGACCCCGGGTCGGGCCAAAGGAACTGGATGACGCTTATGGACGGGAACTGGACCGAAAGCGTAGGCGCATGGGTAGGTGAGCAGTCGCCCAGCACGGTGACGGGGAAGCTGCACTCGAGGGACTCGCCCCCGCCAACGGCGGTGGCATGAACCCACGTGGTCCCCAGGCCAAAACAATACGGGGATGGCAGATCAGTCATCACCGAGAGGTCCTGCGGGTTACAGGAGTTGGTAGCATAGACCATGAAAGGGACCGACACGCAATTCGAGCCGCAGAGGTAGGCGGTGATGCCGGGCGGACACTGGATGTCTAGGCAGTTGGGCTGCCCCCGACCTGCCGAGGCTAGCCAACCTAACGCGGCAAGCACTAAGGCAACCGAGTGCCCACGTGGGTTGCGGCTGTCTTGATGTGCGAACTTTTGCATATCGTTCTCCTTCCTAAAAGGCGGTCGGCGCCTGAGACGTGCTTAGGGAGCAAGGCGGACGCGGTAGAATCCCTCCGGCAGGGTTGCGCCGTTGACATGCAAGTAGTTCGTGGTCGAGGAGCCGCCGGGAGGGATGCTAATCAGCGGACTGACGTTGCTATGGATGCCGGTCGTGATGTTGGTGCCCCCTTGGAGCAGGTAGTTATGGCTCCCCACGGTGGTCCAGGCAACGCGGGTATCAGCCCCCTCACGAGCGATGGAGGTAATCCGCAGCAGGGAATGCGGGTCGTGCGGGTCGGTCCCGGCGAGGTATTCCGCGAGGTTGCTCTGGCCGTCATTATCGGCGTCCTGCAAGGCGTCAGAAGGGTCGTAGGGATTGAAACCGTGGGCCACCTCCCAGGCGTCGGGCATGCCGTCCCCGTCACTGTCCTGAGCCAGGGGATCGCTGACCACATCGAGGTCGAGCAGGTATTCGGATTGGTTGGCGCCGGAACTGCCGGAGCAGTCGAGGTTGACGCGTGACTGGTCGGTGGCCACCAGGCGCAACGTATAGGCGCACTGGGGCAAGCCGGTGGTGTCCCAATTGGCGAGTAGTCCATTGACGACGGAGGAACTGCCAGAAGTTATGGTGACCCAACTATGCGAGTTGGCGCTGGAGTATTGCAGGACCCAGCTTTGGAGATTGGCATCAGAAGCCGTTCCGAAGACAGGCACCAGGCCATTCATCTTCGAGCATTGGACGGGGGAGGAGATGTTGGCCACCGGCGGCGTATTGTCCACCGTGACCTTAACCTCCTGCGGCGTGGATCCATGGCCACACAGATCAAAGGCGGTAAGCCGGACCTTGTACTCCCCATCCGAGTTTGTGGTCGTATTCCAGGTTGCCAGAGGGTCATTAATCACAGGAATAGAATACTGAGGGTGGGCCCCATCCACGGGAACGTAGGTGCTGGTGTTGGGCACGCTCCGCTCCACGGTGTAATAAGCGAAGCAACCGTCGCTGACGCTGCCATCAATGCAGTTCGTGCCGCCCACAATCATCGGTGTCGCTGGTTGGCGCATCGCCGCGGAAATGGTGCGGTCAACGCTGACCACAGTGACCGCTTCGGAGCTGAGGCCGCACTTGTTGTAGGTCGTCAACTTCAAGTAATACAGCCCTTCAGGCAGGCCCGTGGAATTCCAAGTGTATAGAAGGCTATTCGGGCTGCAGGCCGGGGTGGAATAGCTGCCGACGAACGTCCAGGTACTCCCTCCAACCGGCATGTAGTAAAGCGTGTCGTGGTCGAAGACCCCATTGTCCTCGCACGAGCGCCCATAGACGTTGACGTTGTCGTTGCAATCACACGCCTGGTAGGCTGGGGAGGTAATCTCCGCGATGGGCGGGGTAAGATCGGCGTCAAAGGTCAGGTCATCAATCGCCTCATAGTAACCGCCGGTGACGGATTGGACCTCGATCCGCAAGATGTTGACGCCAGTGACGGTGACCAGCGTATGGACCCCGGAGGAGGTATTTACGATGAAAGACCCGATAAGGCCGCCGCTACTGGTTGTGTTGTAGTACCGGATCGTGTATGGGACGCCGTCGTCGCCGAGCACGAAGCTCACGCTGGTTTGCGGGTTGGCGAAGACCATGCGGAGGTAGTCGTCGCTGAAATCAGGGCACCCGGTGTCAATCTTGAGGCACTTGGTGCCGGAGGAGGTGCCGCCCGAGGAGTTGGCGATGCGCATGTACAGGGCCGGGGAACCGGAGCAGGTCTGCGGCAGCACGGAAAAGGTGACTCCCAAATATTGGTTGGTGACGGCCGTGCCCAGCGGGAGGTCTTCGAAGTCTATCGGGCAGCCGGCCCGGGCGGCAGTGCCGCAACTAAGGCATAACCCCAACAGGAGGGTGACGGTTGAAAGCAGGCGGGTTCTGGTAAGCATGGACTTTTGGTTATCCCGGTATGATGAGAGGTATGGTTTCATAATTTGGGTTAGTTGCCGCTCGAAAGCAGCGTCGTTGTGATGGAAGCTCAGCGCATGAATTGGCGAAGAGGGAAGCACGGGCCGGCGCCCGCTGCCAGCGGTAGCAGGCAGGACGGGGCCGAACTGCCGACGAGGTCTTGCCAGGCGCCAAGAACGCTGGCTGGCCAGCGCGGCCAGTGACCACTTCCCCTTCGCGTACCGATGGTTTTCGGTTCTGTTCATCGCTCGCTCCTTCCCTTCCATCGCGGTTAACGCCGTCCAGCAATTCGAAACATGTTTACTTATGTCTGGCATCTTTCTGTTTGATAATCGCACAGCGAAGGAGGATTGTGAGTACGCTGAATGGCGTACGCCGGACCCGGCCGGTTACGGGGTCGCGGGTAGCCCCGCCGGAGGACTCCGAAGAAAGCACGGCAACCTTCAGCATTGGCGACTGCAGACACGGCGATTGCTATGGCCCGATTAACACACAGCGACTTCCGAGCACTGCTCGATTGCCTGGTGGAGCTTTACGCGCACCATGACCTGGACACGTTTGGTCCGCACGCCACCCAGCTTGGTTTTAAGCTGCTGCCGTGCAGCTATGCGGCTTGCAGCGGAGTGAACGCGCGAACGAAGCGGGGATGGTACCGCACCTGTCCCGCCGGGTTGGACTTTGGGCTCAGCAAGGAAGACATGTCGAACATCGCCGATATTCACCCGCTCATGACCCACTACCAGCGCACCGGCGACGTTTCAGCCCGCAAGATGTCCGATTTTCTGCCCCGGCGGGCTTATCGTGAGTCGCCGCTTTACCGGGAGTATTTCCGGAAGTTGGGTGTCGAGTACATGATGGTTTCCTACCTGCCGGAACGTCCCCCCGACAGCGTCGCGGTCACGCTCGTCCGGGACCGGCGCGACTTCTCCGAGCGCGAACGGCTCCTGTTAAACCTGCTTCAGCCGCACCTGTTTCAGGCCTATCACAATGCGGAAACAATTCATCTCCTGCGCGACGAGGCCGCCCTCGCAAAACAGGCGCTGGACGCGTCCCCGGAAGGGATCGTTACTTTGAGCGGCAAGGGCGCCGTGCGTTTCTGCTCGGCCCGAGCGCGGCGGTTACTGGCGGATTATTTCGATGCGCCCCGTCAAAAAAGCCAACTGCCCCACACGCTGCGCTCATGGTTCTGTAGCCACCAATTCCCGACCGGTGGAAAGGGGAACCTCCCGGCGCCTCGCCAGCCGCTGCGGGTCGATCGCCCAGGCCGGCGGCTCACCGTCCGTTTGGTGGCGGATTCGAGCCCCGGCCAGCAGACGCTCGTGATGCAGGAGCAGCGCACGGAGTTCTCTGCCGCCGCGCTGCGACCGCTTGGTTTAACTGCCCGCGAGGCCGAAATCCTGCTCTGGGTCGCTCAGGGAAAGACCAATCCTGAGATTGGAACTATTCTCGGATTGAGCGTGGGCACCGTCCACAAACACACCGAACATATATTCGAAAAGCTCGGCGTCGAGACCCGCACTGCGGCGGCAGCGCAGGCGTTCGAGCTTTTCTCCCAGGACCCCGGCTAAGCTGCTCCTCGCGCATGGAAAACTTGCGTCAGAAGGATTTCCGAAGCGTGCTTGATGGCGTGGCGGCGATTTATGCGCATCACGACCTCGAAAGCTTTGGGCGCCGGCTGCTGTCATTGGTTCCCAAAATGGTTTCGGCCACTTACTCCTCCTACAATGAGTTCAACCCGCGGCAGCGCCGCGGTGCTCACATCTTTGATCCGCCGGACGTCAGCCTGGGTCCGCCGGATCGCGCGTGGGCTCTGTTGCTGCGCGAACAGCCGTTAATCCGCCACTATCAACGCACGGGTGACGGCACAGCCCGGAAGATATCCGACTTCATGTCCCGCGGCGCTTATCACGAAACCGCGCTCTATTGTGAGATTTTCCGCCGCGCCGGGGTGGAATTCCAAATGGCGTTCTACCTGCCGGAGCGCCCGCCCAATAGCGTCGCGATTGCCCTGATCCGCGACCACCGTGATTTTTCGGAGCAGGACCGGCTCGTCCTGAACCTACTTCGCCCGCACCTGTTCCAAGCCTATGGCAATGCCCAAATTATTCATGAATTACGCCGCGAAGCGGCCGGGATGACCGGCGCGCTGGAGGCCACTGCGCGCTCCGTCATCGCGCTCGATTCCCGGGGCGCGATGCGCACCTGCCCGGCGTGCGCGCACCGCTGGCTGCGACAATATTTCCCCAAGCCACGGGAAGCGCAGCAATTGCCTGACGCGGTGCGTTCCTGGATTCGCCAACAGCAGTTGCCGGCGACCCGCGCGAACGAGCTCCCGCGAGAGCGCTTGCCGCTGGTCGCGGAGCGCGAACTCGGAAGGCTGACGATTCGGTTGTTGAACGACTGCGCGCCGGGCAGGTCGTTACTGGTCCTGGAGGAGCGGGCGAAATTATCAGCGGCTGCCCTTCGCAAGCTCGGGCTAACCGGGAGGGAAGCGGAGGTGCTGTGGTGGCTGGCGCAGGGGAAATCCAATCCGGAGATTGGAATCATCCTCAGGCTCAGCACGGGCACGGTCCACAAACACACGGAGCACATTTTCCAGAAGCTCGGCGTCGAGACCCGCACGGCAGCGGCGGCGCTGGCCTTCGAGGTTCTCTTCCAGGTTTCTGGGTAAAAACGCCCGCTGACCAGCCAACGAGCTGCGCGAAGCGGACAGCATCTACGCCGAAGGCGTGGTGGAGGCGGAACTGCAGCGGCGACGCAAAGGGAGGGGAAAAGGTGAAGATCGCCTGGCGGTTGCAGCAGGAAACGACCATGTCACTCAAACGGATCGCGCGACGTCTGAGGTTGGGGGTCAGGACTTACGTATCCAATTCTCTGAGTGAAAAGCGAATGGAGTGCAAAAATGTACAACCCTTTGGCGCCACCCCTCTTTTTACCCAAGTTTTCCGATTCCAACCTGGGTGTCCGGCGTGAATTCTGGAGCTTAACCTACTGCACTCTTACTGCACTCATTCGTAAGTCCTTGATAATCAATGGAGCGGGTGAAGGGAATCGAACCCTCATCTCAGGCTTGGGAAGCCCGCATTCTACCACTGAACCACACCCGCTTCCAAAGCGAATCCCTTTTTAGCCGATGATGCGACCGAACGCAAGCGGAGTTTCGCAACAGGGGCGATTGACCAGATTTGGAAGCTGCTGATGCGCGAGCTCCAGGCGCTTTCTTGACCTGGCAACCTGGCGACTGCACTCTCGGCAGTCGAGACTTCGTCACCGTGAACCTGTGGCTGCATACCAGTAACCGGCTGGAGAACCTGGCCGGGAGCCTGGCTCAGAGCGTGCGCCGGCCGCTGCGTTCGCCGCTGGCGCCGGAGATCATAGTGGTGCAAAGCCAGGGCATGGCGCGGTGGCTGAGGCTGCAACTGGGCGAGCAGCTTGGGATCTGCAGCAATTACCGGTTCCCATTCCCCCGCGCCTTCAGCTACGAAGTGTTCAAAGCCGTCCTGCCAGGCCTATCGGCGGAGGCGGCCTACGAGCCCGAACTGCTGGTCTGGCGAATCATGAAGCAGGTGCCCCGGCTCCTCGCGCAGCCCGGGTTTGCCAGCCTCAACAGCTACCTGGGGCGGGAGCAGGATGGCCGGAAGCTGTTTCAACTGGCCAATCGCATCGCCTACGTCTTCGACCAGTACCTGGTCTTCCGGCCTGAACTGGTGCGGGAATGGGAGTCAGGCGCGGGCGGGGAATGGCAGGCGGCGTTGTGGCGCGAGGTGAGCGTTCCCTTCCGCGAGCAGCATCCGGCCGCCCTGCAGGCCCAGTGCATCGAGACCTTGCAGCGGGCCGCCGGTCCTGTGGGCGGCCTGCCCGAGCGGATCAGCGTCTTTGGCATTTCCGCGCTCCCGCCGTCTTACCTGCAGATTCTGGCGGCACTGGCCCGCCACATCGAGGTGAGCCTTTATGTGCTGGAGCCCTGCGAGCAGTTCTGGGGCTATATCAGCTCGGGGCGGGAGCAGGAGCAAACGCTCCGACGCGTCGGCAAAGCGGCTTCCGAGGCCGGGGAATTGCACCTGGAAACGGGAAATCGCCTGCTGGCTTCGATGGGGCAATTGGGGAGGGACTTCCTGCTGCTCCTGCACGAGACGGGAGGTTGGCAGGAAGCCGAGCCGTCGCTGTTCGCGCCGCCGCCCGGAACGCACCTGTTGGCGCGTATTCAAACAGACATCCTGACCTTGGAGGACCGGGCGTCGGAACCAGGGGGTCGTGAAGCCGTAGCGGCGGAGGACGACTCGGTGCAGGTCCATTCGTGCCATAGCCCGGTGCGGGAGCTGGAAGTCCTTTACGATCACCTGCTGGATTGGTTTGAGCGGGACCCGCAACTGGCGCCGCGGGACATCCTGGTCATGATTCCCGAGATTGAGTTGTATGCGCCCTACATCCAGGCCGTGTTCGGCTCGCCGGAACAGGAGCCCTTCCGCATTCCTTTCAGCATTGCCGACGGGAGCGCCCGGGCACAAAGCCACCTGGTTGAGACGTTCCTCGCGTTGCTGCAATTGGCCGAGTCGCGCCTGGGCGCCAGCGCGGTGCTGTCCCTGCTGGAAGCCCCCGCGGTGCGACGCAAGTTTGGGCTCACTGAAAAAGACCTCGAATTGGTGCGGCACTGGGTCGAGCAGGTTCGCATCCGGTGGGGGCAGGACCAGGACCAGCGGACGGCGCTCGGGCTGCCGGGCTGGAACGAGAACACGTGGCGGCATGGGCTGGACCGGCTCTTGCTGGGCTATGCCATGGCCGGCCACAGTGAAAAGCTCTTCGCAGGCGTCCTGCCCTACGATGACCTCGAAGGCAACGCGAGCGAAGTACTGGGCAACTTCGCGGAGTTCCTCGAATGGCTCTTTGCCTCCCTGAGATCGCTCAAGAAGCCCCGCGCGCTGGAGCAGTGGGTCGTCACGCTGCGGAACCTGCTGGACAGCTTCTTCGAACCGGCGGCGGCTGAGACACCCGAGGTGCAGGTCCTGGGAGCCTGCCTGGAAAAGCTCGCGCGCACGGCGGCGAAGGCGGGGTTTGACGAACCAGTCGAACTCGGCGTGGTCCTGGAGCAATTAAGCCGCGATCTGTCGGAGGACCGCTTCGGGTCGGGCTACCTGACGGGCGGCGTGACGTTTTGCGCGTTGAAGCCGATGCGGAGCATCCCAGCGAAAGTGATCTGTTTGCTGGGGATGAACGACCGCGCGTTCCCGCGCACCTCGCCGCAACTGAGCTTCGACCTGATGGCGCGGGAGCCCCGCCTCGGCGACCGGTCCAGCCGGCAAGACGACCGCTACCTCTTCCTCGAGACACTCATCTCGGCCCGCGAACGGCTCTACATCAGCTACGTCGGCCAATCCATCAAGGACAACAGCGAGGCGCCTCCGTCGGTGCTCGTGAGTGAATTGCTGGACTACGTGGCGCAAGGATTTGAACTTAAGGGCAAGAAGATCATCGAGGACCACCTCGTTACGCGCCACCGCCTGCAGGCCTTCAGCCCGGCGTATTTCGGCAAGGGACGGCTATTCAGCTATTCCCGCGAGAACCTCAAGGCTAGCCAGGTCCTCTTGCCCGAACGCAAGATGCCCGGCGACTTGATCTCCAGGCCGCTTGCGCCGCCCGAACTGGAGTGGCGGCGGCTGACGCTAGAAATGCTGACCGCGTTCCTGTCGCACCCGGCGAAGTTCCTGGCAGTGAAGAGGCTTGGGCTGCGTCTGCCTTCGGTGGCGGCAGCCATGGAAGAGAGGGAAGTGTTCAGCGTGGAGGGGTTGGAGCGCTATCAACTGCAGCAGGAGCTGCTCGACATGAAAGTAGCCGGCGCGAGCCTAACGGACTCCTGCGATCTCGTGCGCGCCTCGGGCCGTTTGCCCGCGGGCGTATCAGGCAATGCCCAATTCGCCCAGGTGCTCGGGGACGTGAATCTGTTCCATACCCGCCTGCAGCCCTTCAAGCCCGAGAGCGTGCAGCCGGCAGTGCCATTCGAGTTGGTCCTCGGCGAGTTCACGCTCACCGGCACGGTTGGCCACCTTACCCCGGAGGGGCTGCTCTTCTATCGGCCGGCTGTCATCAAGGCCAAGGACCTTTTGCGGGCCTGGGTAGAGCACCTGGTATGGGACGCTGTTCGCGCCGACGGCGTTGCGCCGCATTCGGTGATCGTAGGCGCCAACTCGATCTGGAGAATCGGCTCCGCGCCCAACGCGCGCAATTCACTGCAGACCTTGCTCGATTACTACTGGGCGGGATTGTGCGAGCCACTGAAGCTTTTCCCGGAAAGCTCGTATGCGTTCGCGGCCGCGGATTACAAGGCAGCGCAGGGGAAGAAGGGCAGAGGCACAAAGACCCCGCTGGACTTTGCCGAAGAGAAGTGGCTCGGCAACGAGTTCACCGCCCGCGGTGAGTGCGAGGACGAGTACTTCGCCCTGTTCTTCAGGAATGGCGACGTGCTGGACGGCGCGTTCCAAGCCGTGGCCCGGGCGATATTCCACCCACTGCTGCAAGTCGCCGAGGAGGTGAAGGAGTGAAGGACGTAATTCCCTTCCGCCTTAACCACACGCCGCTAGCGCGTGGCACCAGCCTTATTGAGGCGAGCGCCGGCACGGGCAAGACCTATGCGATTACGGCCCTGTTCGTTCGGCTCATCCTGGAGGAGAACCTGTCGGTCCGAGAGATCCTCACCGTCACCTACACGGATGCCGCCACCGAAGAACTGCGTGACCGCGTCCGCCGCGCGCTGACCGAGGCGTTGCGGGCGTTCGTCTCCGGCAAGAGCGACGTGCCGTTCCTGCAGGCGCTGGTCACGAAACACCGGGACCAGGCGCACGAGATGCGGGCCCGGCTGCAGAATGCCCTGTGTGGCTTCGACGAGGCGCCCATCTACACCATTCACGGCTTCTGCCAGCGCACGCTGCGGGACCGGGCCTTCGAGACGGGCGTGCTCTTTGACACGGAGCTGATCACCGACCCCGCCGAGTTCCTGCAAGAGGTTGCGGACGACTTCTGGCGCAGGCACTTCTACGAAGCCGGCCCGACACTGGTGCGCTTTGCGCTCAAGAACGGGCTGGGGCCGGAGCGGCTGGCCGGGCTGCTGCGCACCTGCATCAACTACCCGCATATCGAGTTCCTGTCGCCGGCCAAGGGCCGCACGCTGGAGTCGCTGTCGGCAGAGTTGGAGGAGCTATACCAGGCGGCGCGCAAGCTGTGGCTGGCGGAGGCGACGCAAATCAAGGCCTGCTTCGGCTCGGCCAGCGGTTGGGGCAACTCGCCCTATAACGACGACGAGGAAATGGCCCTGCGTTTCGAGCAGCTCGATGCGTGCTTTTCCCAGAGCGACACCGCGTTCGAGGCGCTGACATGCCTCATGGATTTCTGCACCACGAGCCTGCTGGACGGGAAACGAAAGAACGGCAAGGCGCCGGTGCCGGCGCACCGCTTCTTCGAGTTGTGCCAGGAGCTGTGCCGGGCCGAGCAGGTCTGGCTGGCCGGGCTCCAGCTTGCTTTCGTGGAGTTTGCGCGGGCTGAACTGCCGCGCCGCAAAGCCGAGCGCAAGGTTCAGTATTACGACGACCTGCTGACGCGCCTGGATGACGCCCTATCGGCTCCGGGCGGCCCGGCGCTGGCCGAGAGCTTGCAGGCGCGCTACCGGGCCGCGCTGATTGATGAATTCCAGGATACGGACCCGGTGCAGTGCTCCATATTCCGCCGCGCCTTCGGGGGTGGGAAGACCTTCCTGTTCCTGATTGGCGATCCGAAGCAAGCCATCTATGGCTTCCGCGGGGCGGATATCTTCACCTACCTCGAAGCTTCCGACCAGGCGGCCCGACGCTACACGCTGGGCGAGAACTGGCGCTCCGAGACCGGCCTCGTCACGGCGGTGAACAAGATCTTCAGCGCTGCCCCGGCCAGCTTCGTGTTCGACCGCATCGCCTTCCGGGAAGTCGTGGCCCAGGGAAAGGCTGACGCCGAACCGCTCACGCTGGCGGGGAAGCGAGAGCCGCCTTTCCAGCTCTGGTTCTGGAAGCGCGCCGGCGGCAAAGAGATTTCCAGGACCCTGGCCGTCGAGGTCCTGCCGCAGGTCGTGGCCGCCGAGGTCGTGCGCCTGCTCAACGCCGACACCCGCATCGGCGACCGCCGGCTCAAGCCTGAAGACATTGCCGTGCTCGTGCTGGAGAACAAGCAGGCCGCGAGGGTTCAGGAGGCCCTGGGCGCGTTGAACATTCCCAGCGTGCTCCACACCGCGGCCAGCGTGTTCGAATCGCACGAAGCGGCGGAGCTGTACCGTGTCATGGCCGGCATCGCGCTGCCGGGCGATGAGCGCATGGTCAGGTCGGCGCTGGCGACAGACCTCTTTGGCGTGGACGGCGGTCAATTGGCGGAATGCGGCGAGGCCCAGTGGCAGACATGGGTGCAGCTCTTTCATGACTACGCCGAGCTGTGGGGCGAACACGGCTTCTTCCGCATGTTCCGCCACTGGCTGCAGCGCCAGCAGATTCGCCAGCGCCTGCTGGCCTTCCCGGACGGCGAGCGACGGCTGACGAACCTCCTTCACCTCGGCGAAGTCCTGCACCAGGCGGAAACGGAGCGTCGCCTGGGCGTGACCGGGCTGCAGAAGTGGCTTGCCGAGCGCATGGGCCAGGAAGGGGAAGCGGCCGAAGAACATCAGTTGCGCCTGGAACGGGACGACAACGCCGTGCGGATAGTCACCGTGCACAAGAGCAAGGGGCTCGAATACCCGGTCACCTTCTGCCTGTTCTCCTGGCGGGATGCGGACATCAAGCGCGGCGGCGAAGAACAGGTCTTCTTCCATCACCCCGGGCAAGGCCATAAGCTCGTGCGCGATCTCGGGCCTGACGTCGCCGAGGAGCACCGACAGCAGGCGCGACTCGAACGGTTGGCCGAGAATGTGCGGCTGTTCTATGTCGCGCTGACGCGAGCCAAACACCGGTGTTACTTGCCGTGGGGCGGGATCAGGGGCGCGGGGACCTCAGCCCCGTCGTGGCTGCTGCACCGGCC
>DATKNZ010000133.1:0-15510 GCA_035541055.1 Candidatus Acidiferrum sp.
GCATCGGTTCTCCATGTTGGATGGCCGGCTGCAGGAGCAGGACTACTCCATCTACCGCGATCTGAGGAGCTGGACGGCCGCCTTGACCATCCAGGTGCTGAATAACGTCAACGGCCAGGAGGACTTCGGCATTGCCTTCACCTTCTCCCTCAAAGCCATGCCGCGGATGCCGCTCGGCTCCGACGCCGGCAGGCCCACCTGGCTCTCGGGAGGCTACTGAGGCGGGTAGCAGCGTAAGCCTCCGGCTTGCGGCTGTCCCGGCAAGCGTCCCGCTTGCCGCGGGCTGGCGTCGGCGGCGCCAACCTGGAAGGTTGGCGGGACTAAAGCAGCCCCGAGGCTTGCTCTACTACCGAATGCCGCGGCCAGCGTCAGGGCCGGCGCGGCTCACCGAACAGAGACGAACCCCATCTCATCCAGAACCTGTTGCCCCCGGGCGGAGAGCACAAAGTTCACAAACTCGCGGGCGGCCGGGGCTTCCGCAGCCTTGTTGGTGTGAAGGCGAAGCGTGCGCGCATAGGGGTATTGCCCCTGTCGCACGGCCGCGGCGGTGGGAGCAACGCCGCCAATCGCGATCGCTTTGACGCCCGGCTTGGCAGCGAGCTGGAACGTGCAATAGCCAACCGCGCCGGGGTCCGCCGCGACCGACGCGACGATGCCGGAGTAATTGGTGCAGGTCTTCGCCTTGAGTGAGTAAGGCTTGTCCCCCATCGCCAGCTCCCGGAAGCCAAGATAGGTGCCCGAAATCGGGTGCCGGATGAACAGGTGCACCGGCGCATCCGGCCCGCCCACATCTTTCCAGTTCTCGACCGCCCCGGTGAAGAGGTCGTGAACCTGAGCGCGCGTCAGGTTCGTCACCGGAGACCCGGCGTTGACCACCACTGCCACGCAATAGGTGCCAATGCTATCCTGGCTGAGCTGGACGCCATTGTCCCGCGCCAGCGCGAGTTCATTGGTAGTCGCATCCCGCGACGCAGCGGCGATATCGCAGCGGCCCACGAAGAGGGCCCCAAACCCGTACGTGGTGCCCTTGAACTCCGTGTCGAATACCACCCCGGGGTGGTCCTTGTGGTACTCAGCGATGAGCTGCGGGGCCAACTCTTCGCCGATTGTGTTCGAGCCGCAGATGATGATGGTGTCCGTCTTTGCGGGCGAACAGCCGCCGGCCAGAAGAGCCAGGACTGCCAGGCAGGCGCCGGCGAAAAGGCCGGCACAGAGGTTCGTGAATCCCTTGCTGAGCACTGCATTTCTCATGAAGATTCTTTTCATTTGATGGGTGACGCGATAACGGATCATCCGCGTTCGCCGCGTGTTAATCAAGTGCAAAAGCCGCAATCCGGGGGTTGCGCGTTGACGCTTTTAGCCCAATTGTTGGTCATGGCCTCCGACGAGAACCCAGATGCCGGCGCCAGGCTGGACCCCAGCCCCCCTCAGGAGCCGGCTCCCGCCCATGTGCAGGGGGAATACTGGCGCTGGTGCCCCCAGTGCGGCCATGAACTCCACAACGAGAAATGCAAGCTCCGCTGTCCGCGGTGCCATTACTTCCTCAGTTGCTCGGATTTCGATTGAAGGGACCCGAACGGGCTTCACGAGCCGTTCCCGAGCCGGAGATACCCCGGGGTCTATCCAGTATCTCTCCGGCACCCCTCCGTAGCACCTCTTATCCCGGATAAGAGGTGCTACGGTGGGGTAACGGTGAGGTAACGGACAGGTAAGGGAAGAATCACGGCGCAAAGCGGGGGCGGGGGGGCGGCCGGGAGCGTGGAGGTGGCGGGACACTGTCCTGAAATGAGGCCGTTACCGATCGTTGGTAGGGACGCCTCGCCGAGGCGTCCGTTTCGGGCGCACCCGGACGCCTCGGCGAGGCGGCCCTACCAAGCTGAGGATGCATCTCATCGACAATCGCCGTGCGGCATGCGCTTGCTGAAACGCGCAGCTTGTTGGACCCTATAGCGAGCCGCCGGCCTGGGCGGGAGCGAGACATGGGGCCTGCCTTGGGCAGGCTGTTACCGTGGCGCCCTCGGCCAGCAGCGGCGCGGATTGTGACATAATGAACCTCCGGCAAGACGCAGCATGAATCGAACCGCCACGGTCCCGGCCAGCCTGGCCGATTACATCAATGTGAAGCTCTCGCTGCTGGGCCTCCCAGGCGTGGGCGCCAACGGCGGCAGCGGCCTGCCGGCCCTGGTCGCGCCGCTCATCGCCCAGTACCGCGAGAAGGAGCGCTTGCTGGCCGACCGCCTCTGCCCCGCCGACCAGCGCGTCCAGAATTTCCTCTTTGATTACTTCCAGGAGGCGCCCGTGCCCAAGCTGCCTTCACGGACGTTGGTGCTGGACCAGCCGGGGATGGCGCGGGCGTTGTCGGTGCCGGTGGACGGCGACGAATTCGTTTCGGGCATCCTGAGTTCCTACCGCGTGCGGCAGGGGGTGCTGCATAATCCGCACAGCGACCGCCGGACGACCCAGGGGGTGTTCCATATCGCGGAGGGCGGGCTGCCGATCCCGGCCGACAAGATCGCCGTGCCGAAGGAGGTTTGTGCGCGGATATTCGGGCACGCGCTCACGCCGCCCGCCGACTCGCTCCGGCTGCCTTTCACGGCCAACCAACCGCAGCCCGCGGAGTGCTTTGCTTCGCTGATGCTGCGGCCGCTGGTCGTGCCGGCGGTGCCCGGGCTCTGGCCCCAGAAGACCATGGAGACGCGCTTCTTCGTGCCCGGCACGCTGGTGAGCAATCTCGATTTCGTGGAGAGCATTTTCGGCAATGGCGGCGACCCCGAATTGCCGGAGAACGACGCCGGGCTGGACCCCGAACATTGGACGGGGCACACCGGGTGTGTCATCCTGGCGCCGCACCTGGTGAAGCTGACGAAGAGGGCCGTCGGTCTGCCGCATTGGGATCAGGCCACCGAGCGGCAGCACCGCGACGGGATGTGCTGGCGCGAGGAAGGGGAGCTTTACAACAACGGCCAGGCTTTCAAGCTCACGTGTCGCGATGAATCGGGTGTCATTGTGACGGTGATTGCCGACAACTACTTCGGGTATTGCAAGAAGGAGGTCAAAACGCAGATCAGCTACGCGGCCAATCTCTACGGGCTGTGCGAAGAGGAGCACGCGGGCGGGGCGCTGGTGTTCCCGAGTTACGACCTGGGGGAGGATTTCAGCGGCGACCTGCACGTAAAGGCCTTGGGGCATACGATTGCCGAACTGAACAGGATACTGCCCGCGGCGTTTGAGCGCCGGCCCGAGGGGTGGGGCGTGGACAGGACCTTCCCGGACATCATCTATGTGCCGAGGACGGCCCGGTTCGATCTGCACGAGCAGCGGATCACCTGGCAGGACGGGGAGGTGGAGCGCGAGATCAAGTTGCTGGCAGGCAAGACCTACGTGCGGCCCTCGGGCTATAAGGTGCGGATGGCGGGGCCGGGCGAGAACCGCACGTGGCGGCTCGTGGGCACCGTGGCTGAAGGCGCGCTTTGCCACAAGCCATGCACGGTGTCGGGCGGCGGCAAGTCGGAGATCTCCAAGTCCATCTCCGACGCGATCATTACGGGGCCGGTGTTCGTAGCTGATTTCAAGCGCGATTTCGAGCAGGTGGCCGAGTTGCTCGCGCGGGATTACAGCGGGCGCTTCCAGGACGCGGCGCACATTGACCGGCGGCCTCTCCTAAGCGATGAGCGCTCGCTCGGGTCGGTGATCAAACTGCTGACCCCGGACGAGCGGGATTACACCGCGGAATACAACCGATGGCTGGCGTCGGTTCCGCAACACATCAAGGAGCTGGTGTTCGTGGTCAAACGTTACGCCAAGCCGGAATGGCGCGAGGGCTGGCGCGACCATTTCAGCGTGGACATCATCAACGGCGTTCCGGCGAACGAGCTGAAGCTGCACAACCGCAAGCTGGTGAGCAGCTACCTGCGGGTTGGGTTTGATGCCGGCGGTGCGTGGCGGACGTTCGGCCTGCGCCAGGATTTCTATCCCGCCGTGAAGGTGCAGGTGGAAGATGATATTACGGCTTCGGTAGTGGTGCCGCCCGGCAAGCTCAAGGGCCTGCCGCCAATGCGAGAGGGTCTTTCCATCAAGTTCGTGCAGAACGCCGAGAGCCGGCTGTTCCAGCGCCCGGATGACGCCATCCATCCCGGGTATGACCGGCAGGCGGAGGCGGACTTTACGCGCGACGACGGGTTCTTTTCGAATTACGAGCCGCTGATTCCGGCGCGGGCGCGGCAGATGGTGGAGGACGCGATCGGGTTCCACCAATACACGGCACCGATGCAGCGGCTCATTCGCGAGGTCGCGGAAGGCGGGGACAGCGGGTATTTCGTCTGCACGTCGCAGCCGCGCGTAGTTGATGGCAAGCCGAGCAAGAACCCGCGGTACTTGCAGGTGCGGCCCGACCTGGCAAACGCGCGCGAGTCGTACCTGTCCGAGGTCTCGATGCGCCTGCAGCGGCGGCTGCCGCCGGAGGTGCCTGTCTATAAGCCGGTGGCCGCGGTGTTGCCGGGGCGCAGGAACAACCCGCCCGAGGCTAATATTCGCTCGCTGGCCGTGTATAACCCGGTCCACTACTTCGAGCTGCCGGAGCTGTTCATGGAGTTCATTTGCAGTATGACCGGCAGGTCCCCGTCCACCACCGGGGCCGGCTCGGAGGGCGCGCTGACCAAAGGCCCGTTTAATGCCCTGCCGCCCATTATCGACCTGAACAATGCCCTGGTGTCGTGGCTCCTCACCGGCCATGACGCGTTCGTCACTGCCGCCGGGTATGTCGGTCCGCGCTTTCGGGTGGACCATGATATCAGCCTGCTGGTGCCCGAAGTCTGGTGCCGGATGCGCCCGGAGGAGCGGGACCCGCGGTATTTGATTACCAACCACTTCCTGGAGAGGTGCGAGGACTTCGAACACAAAGGCCAGCGGGTGCTCGCGAGCCGTCTGGGTTACCGCATTAACGCCCGCTTCGTGCACGCGTTCTTCGGCCGGGTGTTCAACCACCCCAGCGTGGTGTTCACCGAGGAGATGTTGCGGCCCGAGCTCCAGGGGATGGAGAGCTTCGTGGACGGCGTGGACAATGTCGTCGCCACCCAGAAACGCGTCGCGGAGTTGTATTTCGAGGATGGCAGCGTTGCGCGCGCGTGCCCGCCGCTGAAGGCGCTGCTGCACATAATGCGGGACGGGCGATACGAAGGGCGCGACCTGGCCGCGCCTGAGCTGCGGGCGCTCTTCACGCGCGAGGCTTTGCTGGCCAGCGACTGGTATCGCGTCCGCCTGAAGGCCAAGCAGCGCCTGGACCGCGCGCTGTGGCGGCGTCATGTGGCTTACCTCGAGCGCTTCCTTAAGAATACCAGCCACGCCGACGAGGCCGCGCGGCTGGACCTCGCCGGACGCCTGGCCCGCAGCCGCCAGGCCCTGGAGAGCGTCGGGCAGCCTGCTTACCTGGAAGAGCTGCAGGGCACGCTTGGGGCCGAGCCGCTGGCGCCGGCTGCGGGTTGACTTGGCATCGGGGGCAACACCCCATTGGCGCCTATTGCGCTGAACATAGATGTTGAGCTGCGGGAAGCTGATGCACAGGTGTTCATCGGCGGAACCTGTAGAATTATGACAAGGCGCTTATTGATACTGCTCTTAGCTTCGATGCTCCTTTCCGTTGTCGCCACCGCCTGCCACACGATTCATGGAGCGGGCGAAGACATCTCGGATACGGGCAACGCCATCCAGAACAACACCCCGCCCTGATATCCGCGTTCCGGGGCCGCCGCTGACTTGACTGCGGCCTGGCCGGCCCCGCGCGCCGTTTTCACCCCCGGGAATCCCTGGGGGTAGATCCGGGGGTAGCCCGGTTGCGGAGGGGCATCAGGCGGCTCAAGATCAGCGCGGTACTCGTCTTTCTTTCTGAACGCGGCCCAAACGGCTTGGGCCGCGTTTCCATGTACGCGCAAACGCGGAAACGCCGAAGACGGGGGAACAATAATTCGATCTAGGGAGAAATGACCCGGTAGAAGCGATTGGGGTAGTTGGTAGCGCCCGGATCAACGAAAGAAAAGACCGAAGCCGTGGCCGTAAAGCCGGTGAGGTTCGTCCAGTAAGTCGGCGGCGCGAGGTTGGTGGCGGCTTGGATTTGGTAGGCTTGGCCTGTAGTCACAGAGATAGTGGCCGCGAAGCCGGCCGGCGTAAGGCTAACGGGTCCGACGAATTCCGGAGCGCTGGGGCCGTTGGTGGCGGCCACATCCGCACTGAACTCGCTGGTGTCACCCGTCGTCTGGTCCGTAGCGGTAGTCGAGAAGTACTGGCCCCCGAGGCTGCCGCTGGTGGTAAAGGCAAACGCGCCGTTCCCGCCTGCGTCGGTGACCAGGCTGGTGCTGCCCAGGTAGACCTGCCCCTGGCCGTGGCCGGACGGGTCGGGCGCCGGGTTGCGGTACACGTCAACGAGAAAGGACCGGTTCGCGGAGCTGTTGAGCGTGCCTGAGACGGTGGTGCTTGTCGCGCCCGCCACGGCGTTGGTGATGACAGGATAGTTCTGCAGCTCGTTCGGCCCGGGGAGGGCGCCGCCGATGTGATTAGCGGTGACGCCGTAAGCGTCCTCGGTGCCGCCGACCAGGTTGATGCCGATCGCATTGTTGGAGAAGATGGTGTTGCCGCGGACCGTGTCGCCGATGGAGAGGTCGGTGTTGTCGCTGCCGACATAGACGCCTGTGAGCCCGTTGAAGGCGATGGTGTTGCCCGCGCCCGCGCCGTTCGCCGAGAGCCCGACCACGTTGCTGCTGGCGCCATCGAAGAACACGACGCCGTCCCAGCCATTGCCCAGGGCGCTCGTGCCGTTGGCCGCAGTGCCAATGAGGTTGCCTGCGATGAGATTGTAGCTGGTGTTCCTGCCGTAGGCGTAAATGCCGCGGAGGGTGTTGCCGGAAACCACATTCGCGACGATGGAGTTGCCGTTCGGGCCGTCATGCAGGTAAATCCCTTCACTGCCGTTGCCCAGGGCGCTGGTTCCCACGGGCGCCAGGCCGATGTAGTTCCCTTCGAGCAGGTTAGAGGTGGCGGAGAAGCTGACCTCGATGCCCGGCCCGCTGTTGCCGGACATGATGTTCCGTGCCTGGGCCGAGGCGCCGCCGAAGGTGTTGGCGCTGGCGCTCGAGGTGACCAGCGCCCCCGCATAATTGGGCAGGGACGCGGTGCCGCCGGCATTGAGGCCGAGGTAGTTCCCTTGAATCAGGTTCCCGCTCGTGCCGAGGTCCGATACCACCACGCCGTAGCTGGCATTGCCGGAACAGACATTCTTCGCCCCGGAGGTCGTGCCGCCGATCGTATTGGAGGTCGCGCCCGAGAAAATCGTGAGGCCGCTCCAGCCGTTCGGGACAGCGTTCGTCCCGCTCGCATCGGTCCCGATGAAGTTGCCCTGCACGAGGTTCCAGGAAGCGCCGGCTCCCTGGATGCGAAGGCCTTCGGAGAAGTTGCCCGAAATGATGTTCCGAGTCGCGGCCGAGGTGCCGCCAACGAGGTTACTGGTCGCGCCGGTGTAGATGGAAAGACCCAGGAACCCGTTCGGCACGGCCGTGGTTCCGGTGGCATCCGTGCCGATGAGGTTGCCCTGGACGACGTTTCCGCTCGTGCCGGGGTCTGACAAGCGCAGCCCTTCCGAGCTGTTGCCCGAAATGACGTTGTTTAGGAAGGCATTACTCGTAGCGCCGTTGATCACGTAGAGGCCTGCAAAGGTGTTGGCGAGGGCCGCGCTGCCGGCGGCATTCAGGCCGATGTAATTGTTCTCCACCAGGTTGTTGCTGACGCCCGCGCCGGAGAGCCAGATCCCGGCGCTCACGTTGCCGGAGATGACGTTACGGGCCAGGACAGTGGGGCCGCCGATCACCTGCCCGGCGGAGCTGCTGAACAGGCCAATGCCGCCAAACGCGTTCGGCACGGCAAAGGAACCCGAGGCATCTGTCCCAATGTAATTGCCGAGCACGACATTGCCCGTGGTGTTAGTGTCAGAGATCCAAAGGCCGTACTGGCTGTTACCGGAAATGACGTTCCGGGCCAGCGCGTTGGTGCCACCGATCGTGTTGCGGCTGGCGCCTTGGACAAGGAGGATGCCCTGGTAGGCATTGGGCGCCGCGTTGGTGCCGTTCGACGCCAGGCCGAGCCAGCAGCCGGCCACCGTGTTGTTGGTGGCGTCGGCGTATTCAAGCGTCAGGCCGTTCCAGTTGAAGCCCTGGAAGGCGACGTTCTTCACCTGGTTGCTCGCACAGTAGATCAGCAGCCCCGTTGTGGGCGTGAAGGTCTCCGGGATGATCTGCGAGCCGTCCACCACAATGAGTGGCTCGCCGGTGAAGCCCGGCTGCGTCGAGCCGTCAATGACCATGCCGTTTGTCACCAGCGGGGGCAGGAAACCGGTCAGGTGAATGTTGAAGACCCCATTGCTGTAGCCCGGGTCGGTCGGGGGGATATTGAACGCCACAGCGGAGCCGGGATGGTCGGTGACATAATACATCGCCGCGCGCAGGCTGCCGGGGCCGACATCCGCGGTCGTAGTGACCACGTTGGTGAGAGGCACGGCGGGCGGGCCATAGAGATAGGCCAGCCCCGCGCGGTCCCCGGGGCTGATGCAGTAATTGCCCATGCGATACTGGTAGCGCGGTGAGTACGCCGGCTTGGGCTCCTGGGTCGGCAGCACCCCGCGCTGTATGGAGACAAAGTCCCAGCCCAGGTGCATGACCGACTCGAAATCGTAATAGCTGTACGAGACACTCGTTGGGTCAACGGTAAACCAGTAGATGTTCGAAGCCTCGTTCGAGATGTTGTTCGTGACCACCGTGATGCGGCTCGCCTGGTCGGTCCGGATGTTCTCGTGGGTGAACCCGAAGGAGTGGCCCATCTCGTGACACACCTGGGCGCGGCTCAGGCTGGAGACGGTGACCAACTGCGGGTTGTAGCCGCCGGCGACGAAGTCGAGGAAGTTCGTGTTATAGGCGAACAGGACCCAGCGCGTCTGGTTGGTATGCGGCACGAATTTCACGTTGGCCGCGAGCTCCCATTCCCGCAACCCGGCCAGGTAAGTGTTGGTTTGCGCGGCCGTCAGAGTATTGGTGAACTCATAGGGCACAACGCCCCCGGGCCAGGGCACGTTCGTGGGCGAGGTGCCGGCGTAGAAATTGCCGGCGCGACTCGTCCCGGGGCTGAGAATAGCCGCGCCCAGTGAGGCGCATAGAACGAGGCAGCGATACGGAGATGATCTCAAGGCGCTCATGAGCGGTGGGAGGTTTCAGCGAGCGGCCACGGGGCAGGCAAAGACCGACACCCGAAAGCCGAGATCCGAAGGCCGGACCCCGAGCAAGTGAGAAAGCGTCCCGGCCCGGCCGCGATCAGTCCTGACAGCCGCATTCCCCTGCAATCCTTTGGAAGCCATTCTAAATACCTATACTCCCTATTAGAGGCTTCGCAAGAAAGGGGGCGTCCTTAGGGCGAGGAGCCTTGCAACGAACCTATAAAAGTCGCCCTCTTTCCTCCTGATGCGGAGAGGAAAGGGTGGAGTTGACCTGCCTGCTGCTCTTGACTGTGATCGCCCTTCAGCCTTTGGCCCCTCGCACCCGCCCTCTGCCGGCCCGCCTACTTGGCTCCGGCCCCGGTCAGCACGACCGGCAACGTCCACCAGAGGATCTTCAGGTCCAGCCAAAACGACCAGTGGTCAATGTATTCCAGATCCAGGCGCACCCATTCCTTGAAGTCCCGCACCTCGTTGCGCCCGCCGATCTGCCACAGGCAGGTTAAACCGGGCTTCATGCTCAGCCGCCGCCGGTGCGCCAGGTCGTTGAAGCGCTTGACCTCGTCCACGGGCAGCGGTCGCGGGCCCACCAGGCTCATTTCGCCGCGCAGCACGTTGTACAACTGCGGCAGCTCGTCTATGCTGAACTTGCGCAGCAGCCGGCCCACCGGCGTGATCCGGGGGTCGCCGGTCACCTTGAATACCGGCCCGGTCATCTCGTTCATGGCCTCCAGCTCGTGCTTGAACTGTTCGGCGTTGTTCACCATCGTCCGGAACTTGTAGATGGTGAAGGGCCGCCCGTTGAGGCCCGAGCGCTGCTGCTTGAACAGCACCGGCCCGGGAGAGGTCAGTTTGATCATCAACGCAATGACCGCCAGCGGCAGCGCCAGCAAGACCAGCAGCACCAACGAACCAAAGAAGTCCAGCAGATGCTTGCCCACGACCTGCCAGGAGGCCTCGGGCACGGATCGAAACACCAGCACCGGCCAGCCGTAGAAGTCGTCAAAGCTGGTGTGTGAAATCTGCGTCTTGAAGAAGTCCGCGACCAGCCATGCCTCCACGCCTTCGAGTTCGCAGGCCCGGACCGCCGCCTCCACCTGCTCAAAAAAGACGTGCTTGGCGCTCAGGATTACGCCATTGACCGAATGCTCGTGCAGCAACTGGACCAGGCTCTCCACCGGCGAGTCGTTCAGATCCATCCGCGCGAGCACCTCCACCTCGTCCGGGGACTTGGCCTCCAACTCGGTCGCCATGCGCTCGGTCTCCTCCGGCGTGCCCACGAGGACCACGCGCCGGCGAAATTGCTCCTTCGCCAGCCGGGTGCTGCGGCTCCACTGAAACAGCTCCTCTTTCGCGAATACGGCGCAGAAGCTGATGAAGCCGAACCAGAACGGCACCCAGCGCGCAATCTGCATCCGGTGGATGAACAGCCCGATGATCAGCGCCACGCTCGTGAGCAGGCAGGCTTTGAACAACTGCCAGGCAGTCGTGAGGCGCGAGCAGACTAATGGTCTCTGGTAAAAGCCCTGCGCCTCCAGCACCAGCGGCGCCACCGGGATCAGGACCAGGTAAAGCCACGCGTAGGCCTCAAACCCCCCGATCGGGTCGAGGTTGAGAAGGTCCATGACGTCGGGGTCCGCCCGCAGCTTGTACGCCAGCCAAAAGCTCAAGGCAAAGAGCGTGGCGTCCAGTATCTGCTGGACTTGCGTGCGAATCTGGCGGTCGCGACGCAGCACGGACTAGAATATGGTGTAGATGAACGGCGCGAGCCCCGTGCCGGACAGGAAGATCAGCAGCCCGAAGATTAACAGCGTGACCAGGATCGGCAGCAACCACCACTTCTTGTTGTGTGCCAGAAAGCCACACAGCTCCCGAAAGAACCCGCCCTTGGCTTGCTCGTCCGCGGCCTTCTCAAATGCGCTTTGTTGTTCCTCTTTCATACGGTTCCATCAGCGGCTAGTACTGGCGCAGATAGCTGCGCACGTCCGCCGGCGTTTCTTTGGGCAGCCAATACGTGCCGCCCTCATCCGCCGGCTTGCGCCGCAGTAAATCCCGGCCCCGCAGCCGAAACAGGAGCGCGACCGGTGTGAGGACGCAGTAAAACATGACCAGCAGCATCAGCTCGGACACCACCCACCCAATTGGAAATGCCAGCACCATCCAGCCTACGAAAATCCACCGCACCAGGGCAGGCCGCACCAGACCCAAAACGCCGATGACGACCGCCATGCTCATCAAGGCCAGCCCGACGCCGGCGTGGTGTCGCACCAGGTATTGATGGGCGCCGAACGCCAGGAAAAAGACCAGCCACGCCGCGGCAAACTGGCGCAAGGCCTTGGAGGTCGGGCGGAAGGGGATTTCGGACCAGGTCATGCAGTTACAATAGCGGCTTGCAGGCTATTCAATGTCGCGGCTCAATCAAGCTCGAACTGGGCCAGGTACTTCTCCCGCTCCGCCGCCGTGGCGCTCTGGCTCATGCGCTCCTTGCGCAGGACAAAATCCTCCAGCACCAGGACGTCCATGTCCGTCGCCAGGAAGCAGCGGCAGGCCTCTTGCGGGGTGCAAACGATAGGCTCCCCGCGCACGTTGAAACTCGTATTCACTATCACCGGGCAGCCCGTGAGCTGCTCGAAGGCCTTCATCAGACGGTAATAGCGGCCGTGCCGCCGTTCGTCCACGGTCTGCACCCGGGCGCTGTAATCCACGTGCGTGATCGCCGGCACCGTCGAACGCACAACATTGACCCGCTGCCGCAGGTCCGGCGCCGCGGCCATCTTCTGGCGGTCGGCTTCGGAAAGCGCCACCCGGTGCTTCTCCAGCACCGGTGCGACCAGCAGCATGTAGGGGCTCTCCTGGTCCGCGCGCATCCTGAAATACTCGCTGACCCGCTCCTGCAGCACGCAAGGCGCGAACGGCCGGAAGCTCTCCCGGAACTTGATCTTGAGATTCATCGTGGCCTGCATCGTCGCGTTGCGGGCGTCGCCGATAATGCTGCGCGCGCCCAGCGCCCGCGGCCCGAACTCCATCCGCCCGTGAAACCAGCCCACGACCTTCCCCTCGGCCATCGCCTGCGCCACGCTGCGCAGCAGCTCGCCCTCACTCGCAAACCGCTCGTGCGGCAGCGCCATCTCGCCCAGGAATTGCTCGATATGCTCGTTCGAGTAGCGCGGCCCCAGCAGGCTGCCCTTCTGCTGGTCGTGTCCATTGGTCTGCCGCGGCTTGTCCAGCAGGTGGAACCATACGAACGCCGCCGCTCCCAGCGCCCCGCCCGCGTCGCCTGCCGCCGGCTGAATCCAGATCTTCTCGAACGGCCCCTCGCGCAGCAGCAGGCCGTTGGCCACGCAGTTAAGCGCCACACCGCCCGCCATGACCAGGTTCTTCATCTTCGTCTCGCGCTGCACCTCGCGCGCCATGCGCAGCATGATGTCCTCGGTCACCTTCTGAATGCTGGCGGCCAGGTCCATGTGCCGCTGCTCCAGCATGGATTCCGGGCTGCGCGCCGGCCCGCCAAAGAGCTGGCCGAAGCGCTCGTTGGTCATCGTCAGCCCCTGGCAGTAGTTGAAATAACCCATGTCCATCCAGAAGCTGCCGTCGGGCTGCAGCCGGATCAGGTGCTTCAAAATCAAATCCGCGTAGCGCGGCTCGCCATAGGGGGCCAGGCCCATCAGCTTGTACTCGCCGCTATTGACCTTGAACCCGCAGTAATACGTGAAGGCGGAATAGAGCAGGCCCAGCGAATGCGGGAACTGCAGTTGCCTCAGCAGCCGCACCTTGTTGCCCTCGCCGACGCCAAACGTGGCCGTGCTCCATTCCCCGACACCGTCAATCGTCAGCACCGCCGCGCGCTCGAATGGGCTGGGGAAGAACGCGCTCGCCGCGTGGCTCTCGTGGTGGTCCGTGAACACCAGCCGGGCACGCCGCGCCGCGTTGAAGCGTTGCCGCAGCGTGCGCCGCATGTGAAGCTTGTCCTTGAGCCAAAGCGGCATCGCCAGCCGGAAGCTCCTGAACCCGGCCGGAGCGTACGCCAGGTAGGTCTCCAGCAGCCGGTCGAACTTCGTCAGCGGCTTGTCATAGAACGCCACATAATCCAGTTCCTCCGCTCCGACGTTCCCTTCCTTCAGGCAATAGGCGATGGCATTCGTCGGGAACCCCGGATCATGCTTCTTGCGCGTGAACCGCTCCTCCTGGGCGGCGGCCACAATGTCGCCGTCCACGACCAGCGCCGCCGCGCTGTCGTGGTAAAATGCCGAGATGCCGAGAATCGCCGTCATGCCATTTTGCCAGGGGATAATCAATAGGGGCGAGGAGGGGGATGGTAAAGCAGTTTCGCAGCCAGCAGGGGACGCATCTTGACACCACCCCCGACTCGACTGGTATTGGGCGGTTCTGATCTCCGATACGGCTTGTTTCTGAGGGTTTTTCAATACCTGCCGAGCCGGAGGCAGATATTCGGGGGAAGTGTCAAGATGCGCCCGCCAGCAGGCAACGTGTAGCCAGGGACGGAACAGCCCAACCTGGCGCATTCGCCGGGTTGGGCTGTCGCAAAGGAGGTCGGTGAACGGATCGGACTAAGCGCGGCGGCCCTTACGAGTGTGCGCGAGCAGCAGCACCGCACCGGCAGCAGCCAGCGTCAGCATGCCGGGCTCCGGCACTTCCGTGAGGGAGGCATTGTCGAACCAGACAGTGCCGCCGCCCCAGGCCGCGACCTGGCCGCCGTTCATCACAAACTCCACCTTGGCCTGGGTGGTGTTCGCCGGGGCGGTTGCGGTGAGTGAGAACAGGCCCCATGGCTGGCCCTGATCGTAGGCGTTCCAGGAATTCGGATCAACGGTCACCACCGTGTTCTGCGCCAGGACGTTGTTACCCGCGTCCAGGAAGATCAGCCGCATTTCGCCTTCGGGCCGCCACCAAGCCTGGGCGCCGCTGTCCGCGCTCAAGTCGTACGTGGCGCCGGGGCTGGCGCCGACGATCTGATAAAATCCCGTGGAGTAGCCCGAGCCGGTGCCGTTGCCAACGGCCATGTAGTCCGTGCCGTCAAAAGCTGACGCGTCATTCTGTTGGTTGGCCCAGGCGTTGTTCCAGTCCGGCCAGCTCCACGTTGACCACGGAGCAGGAGCTGGATTAGGTCCCGCCGTGTTAGGCGTATTGAAGTCCCCGTTGACAAGGAGGTTCTGCGCGCTGGCTGTTCCCAACGCCAGGCAGATCAGTAAAAAGGAGATTGCGAGTCGTTTCATACATTTCAAGTCAGGTCTGGACTATGCCGGTTTATATAGCCGCTGTACTTAACGGCACTACGTTGAAGGCCATTTATATCGGAGCAGCGCTCAGCGGTCAATAACTAATTAATAGCTCATCGGGTCCAGGCGCACCTTGCCGCGGAAGATCCAATAGATGCAGAAGGTGTAGGCCAGCACGAGCGGCACGCCGATGCCGGCGATGATCAGCATGATTTCCAGGGTCTTAGGCGACGAAGCAGCGTTGTAGATCGTCAGGCTGTGGGCCGGCTCGGGGTTGCTCAGGACAAGGTTGGGATACATCTCCAGGCCGAACAGGCCCATGAGGGTGATCATGGCGGCGCAGGAGGAGAGAAAGGCCTGCCAGTCCCGCCCGCGGTGGATTTCACGCGGGATGTTGGCGATGGCGAGCATGTTGGCCAGGGCGATGCTGAAGAGCCAAGGGTTGGCCCGCACCCGGGCGGCCATGTGGGGCACGTAGATCAGGGTAGCCATGGTGGTCACGGCGTAGCAGATGATGAAGAAGATGATGCAGTTATTGATCCAGCCGCGGAGCTTTTCGTGCAGCGGGCCTTCGGTCTTGAGCAGCGAGTAGATGGCGCCGTGCATCATGAAAAGCGCCAGGGTGGTCACGCCCAGCAGCAGCGGGTAGAGGCCCAGCAGGCTGCGGAAGCTGCCGGCGAACTCGCCGCGGTCGTCAATGGGGATGCCCCAGGCGATGTTGCCCATGGCGACGCCGATCAGAAGGCTGGAGAGCACGCTGCCAGCGCTGAAGCCGATGTCCCACATTTGCCGCCACCAGCGCATGGGCTGCTTGCTGCGGAACTCGATGGCCACGGCCCGGAAGATCAGCGCCACGAGCAACAGCACGAAGGCCAGGTAGAAGCCGGAGAACACTGTGGCATAGACGTTCGGGAAGGCGGCGAAGAGCGCGCCGCCGCCGGTGACGAGCCAGACCTCGTTACCGTCCCAGACGGGGCCGATAGCGTTGAGCATGATGCGGCGTTCCTCGTCCTGCCGGGTGAACAGGTG
>DATKNZ010000134.1:0-9850 GCA_035541055.1 Candidatus Acidiferrum sp.
CGTAGCCGACCGAGGCAAACGCTATGCCGGCAAAGGCATCCAGCGTAATGGCCTCCGAAGGGACCTGGTTTGTCTGGGTAACCGTCCCGTGGGAAAAGCTCACGAGCGGCCAGTTGACTCCACTATGCTGGGGCAGGAACAGCCCGCCTGACGCCGTCGTCTTCCCCCCGAGCGGATCCATGGTTTCATAAACGACCCTGTAGCAGTTCACGCCATACTGCGCCGTCAGGTTTATGCCATTCGCAAAATAGGCCAGGTCAAGCGTAAAGGCGCTGAAATTGGTCCAGAGGGTGGCGGAGATCAGTCTCCCGCGGTTGGCGGGCTGGACGCCGATCACCCGGTAGAAGCGCATTTCCTGGGTGGGGGAGATGGTGTCGGTCCATTGAGTCTGCATGGTGGGCCAGGGCTGGGGGCTGTCGAGGGTCAGCCAGATTGTGTTGGGGAGCCGGTCCCGCCCCTGCAACGTGTAGGACTGCCCGGCGACCGAGTTGCTCCACTGCAGGAAGACCCCATTCGTCGTATGCTGCGAAGACGTGAAACGCAAACTCTGGGCGTAGGTTGAGTTGATCAGGGCCAGCCAGCAGCACGTGGCTGTCAGGCGCGGCAGGAAGTGCTTCATGGCGTCAAACCTCGACGCGGACTGCGGACGGCGCAACTGGAATCGGCGCAGACCACCGAGGCCCGTGGGCTCCTGTACGAATCCCAGTCGGCGTGTTCGCCCTGCGAGGTCCTGAGCCGCGCATTTGGCCATTGACGGCCTCGCCCCTTGCCGTTCAAAGTCGCCGCATGCTTGAGGAGACTCGAACCCGAAGAGCGCTCTGCCATAGGCTGCACACACGACAAATCCCCATGCGGGAGCTGGCCTGCCTTGTTTTGCCCCTGGTCATGGCCACTTGCGCTTCCGCGGAGGATTCCGCTGGGCATGAGCGCTCGCAATCCGTGCGCGAGTCCTATTGCACTTATGCCGCGCCGCCACGATTGGCCGATCACCGGGTGGACGCGCCTGAGTTGGTCGCCGAATTGGTCGCGCTCCATGCCAACACCTACCGGTGGGTTGCCCACCCGGGCGCAAGCGACCTGCAGGAGTTGAAGGCATTTCTGCCGCTCGCCCGGGCCCACAACCTCCGCGTCTGGGTAACCGTCATCCCGCCTTCGGAACGCCGGCCCAAGGACACGCGCCCGCTGGACCAAAGGCTGGCCGAATATCAGCAGTGGGCCGTGGATTTCGCCCGGCTGAGCCTCGCTGAGACCAACTTCGTCGCCTGGGGCATTGATGACTTCGTGTGGAACTTGAAGTTCTTCACGCCCGAAGCCACCAGGCGCATCGTCATGGCCGCGCGCGAGGTGAACCCGAGATTCGCCTTCCTGCCGTGCTGCTACTTCAAAGGGGCCACAGCCCAGTTCGCCAAGGACTACGGGCCGTGCTGCGATGGAGTCATGTTTCCGTACCGCGATGAGTCAGGCGGTGCGAACCTGACCAACTCCACCCACGTCGCGTCCGAAGTCAAAGTGTTGCGCGATACCTTTGGGCCTTCAGTTCCGATCGTCGTCGGGGTGTATGCCAGCAGGCACAGCAAGCTGGGCCTCTCCACGCCGGAGTACGTGGAGGGGGCCATGCAGGCCGCCCACGCCTGCGCGGATGGGGTTTCCGTGTTTCGGCATCCCAGCCAGACCGCCGATCCGCAGAAGTATGAAATCGTGAAGCGGCTGTTCACGAAGTGGACTGCGCCGAAGCCTTAGCAGTGAATTAGGCGCTCTGGGCGCCGCCAACCGGGCCCTGCCGGGCGTTTCGCCCGCGCAACCTCCTTGAAATCAAGCCCGGCCGGTGTGAAGATGCGTGCGCCATGATTCCAGCCGAGCACCTGAGCGCCCATCAAAAGGCGCAGCAGATCAATCTCGATGCCCGTCGCTACGGCACCTTCGCCGAGATCGGCGCCGGACAGGAAGTGGCGCGCTGGTTCTTCCGCGCGGGGGGCGCCGCCGGGACCGTGGCCAAGACCATCTCCGCCTACGACATGGCGGTCAGCGATGCCATCTACGGCCCCACCGAGTACTACGTGAGCCGCCGGCGGCTGCGCTCGATGCTCGACTACGAGTATGACCTGCTGCTCGAGCGCCTGGACAAGACGCGCGGCAGCAAGACCGCCTTCTTTGTGTTCGCCAACACCGTGGCCACTCACCGCGAGGAGGGGCGCGGCTGGCTTGGTATCCGGTTCCAGGCCGAGTCGGGCTCCGATCCGTCACAGATCATCATCCACGTGCGGATGCTGGACAAAGAGAACGTGCGCCAGCAGGAAGCGCTCGGCTTGATCGGCGTGAACCTGGTGCACGGCGCCTTTTACCTCTACCGCGAGCCGGAGGCCCTTATCCGCTCACTGCTGGATAACCTGACCTGGGAACGGGTGGAAGTGGACATGATCCAGTTCTCCGGCCCGGCCTTTGCGCGGCTGGACAACCGGCTCATGGCCCTGCAACTGGTCCGCCAGGGGCTTACGGAAGCCGCCATGTTCACGGCCAAGGGCGAGGCTGTGCAATGGGCCGAGGTGCTCTACAAGAAACCCGTGCTTGTGCAGCGCGGCAGCTTCCACCCGGTCACCAAGGCCACCCTCGACGTGCTGGAGCGGGCGCTCGAACAGTTTGCGCCCGAGCCCGACCTCCAGGGTGAGGCCCCCGTCGTGCTGATGGAGATGACCCTGCGGCACCTCACCACGCCGGAAGGCATCAACGAGACCAACTTCCTGCACCGGGCCGACACGCTCAGCGCCCTGGGCAAGACGGTGCTCGTTTCGAATTTCCGCCGCTTCCACCGCCTGGCCGCCTATCTCTCCCGCTACACAAAGCGCCCCATCGGCCTGGCCATCGGCGCGTCCAAGCTGGCCGAGATATTTGACGAGAGCTTCTACAACGAGAGCGAGGGCGGGCTGCTGGGCGGCCTGGGCCAGCTTTTCAAGAATCCGGCGCGGCTCTATGTCTACCCGCACCTGGACCTGGATTCGGGCATGCTGATGACCGTCGAGAACTTCCCGATCGCCTCGCACCTGAAGCACCTCTATGCGCATCTCGTCGCGAACCGGTTCATCCTGGGCCTGCGCCCCTCCAGCGAGAAGCTGCTGCCGATCCGTTCGCGCGACGTCATGGCCCGGATCCAATCAGGCGATCCCGCGTGGGAGCTGCAAGTGCCGCCGGCCATTGTCGAAGTCATCAAGCAAGGGCTGCTCTTCGGCTATCGCGAGCGCAAAGCATTGGCGACGGCTGGCGCCGGGCAGACCTGACCGGGTAGTCCAGTGCCGGGGTCAGCCAAGCGCCTGCCCATGCGAGATTGGAGTTAGACCCGGGGTCTCAGGAGGGTGGCTGGCATCCGGGCTGACGGGCGGAACCTCACGCCGTTAATTAGACTAGCCTGGGTCCAAGTCATGGCGAGCTGGTTTGGCTGCCGAAAACGAACAGGGTCGTGGGTGCGCCGCCAGGCGTCACGCGGAATACCGTGCCGCCGCCATTCGGCCCGCCATATGTGGTGGTGCCGTAGAAATTGCCGTCGCCGCCGTGCAGTCAGCGACCTCCGGCAAAGCCGGAGGCTTTTGTGAACCACTCAAAGCGGCCTTCGCCTGCGAACAGTCCAAACTCGTCGAGGCGTTGGTCTGCCTTCTTCTGCTCGGTTCGAGGAGCGCTGACTATTGGCTCAACCGGAAAAACTGCTGTGAGCCGGAGATGGCATTGGTCATCGCGTACTGCCCGTTGACGACGGCGGGGGGCGGCAAATTAGTAGTCCAGACCGCCGCTGCACCAAGGTTCGTAGTGGACTGCAAAGTGTAGCCGCTATAAGAGAATCCGGCCACAGCAGTTGGCCACGTCAGATTAACATTTGTGCCAGAAGGCATGATTGTTAATTGCGGTGCGGGGTACGAAAGACTGAACACCGTGCCATTTCCGTAAGCGCCGTCAGCAAAGGACGCTCCAAACAGGGTGGTGTCCGATAAAACCAATGCGACCGCGGGATTACCTATCTGATTGGGAGGAACGGCAAAAGCATGCAGCACCGTAAAGCCCGTGCCGTTGGTGGTGACGGCGAACACTGTGCCATTGCCTGAAGCGGCACCACTATAAAACGTCGTCCCATACAAGGTGTTGCCCGATAACAGCAATCCGGCTTTCGGGTAAGCGCCGCCGCTGCCGCCAGTAAAACTATGCACCGTCCTAAAACCCGTGCCATTGGTGTTGACGGCGAACACCGTGCCATTGCCATAATTGCCAGCACCGTCGGCAGTCCCGTACAGGGTGTTGCCCGATAAAATCAAGGGGTCCCACGGATAACGTCCGTCACTGCCATCAGTAAAACTATGCAGGTTGGTAAAACTCGTTCCATCGGTGTTGAGGGCAAACACTGTCCCATAGCCGTAAGTACCGCCTTGGCTCGCCGTTCCATACAGGGTGTTGCCCGATGAAATCAGTCCGCCAATCGGATTAGCTCCGTCGCTGTTAATACCATCACCACCTACAGATCCGGAGGTTGCCGAGAAAGTATGCAGGTTCGTAAAACCCGTGCCGTCGGTGTTCAGGGCAAATACCGTGCCCCAACCCGCACTGCCGCCGCATTGCGTCGTCCCATACAGGGTGTTGCCCGATAACAGCAATCCGGCAAAAGGACCAGCTCCGTCGCTGTTGGTACCATAACCGCCTCCTGCAGATCCAGAGGTTGCCGTGAAATCATGCAGGTTTGTAAAACTGGTCCCATCGGTGTTGACGGCAAACACCGTGCCCCAGCCCGAACTGCCTCCAGCTTGCGCGGTTCCATACAACCTGTTGCCCAATACAATCAACCCGCTATTAGGAATAGCTCCATCCTGGTTGGTGCCAAAACCATAGCTTGCATAAAAGCCGTTGGTTCCAGAGGTTGCCGTGAAATTATGCAGGTTCGTAAAACCCGTGCCGTCGGTGTTCAGGGCAAACAGCGTGCCGCAGCCCGAACTGCCGCCAGCCTGCGCCGCGCCATACAAGGTGTGGCCCGACAAAAGCAGTCCCAAATACACAAAATATCCGTCACTGTTGGTGCCATTCCAGCCTCCAGATCCAGAGACTGCCGTGAAACTATGCAGGGTCGTAAAGGTCTGCGCCCTCCCGTTGGCCGCCAGCAGGCCCAGCAACAGCACGCCCGGCAAAGTCCCGGCCAGCCGCCGGAGCAGACGCCTCGAGCTCCGAAAGCTTCCGGGGTTGGGTTTCACCAGATATTCTGCGCCGAACCACCGTCCGGCGCGACTTAACACTGCAATGTTCTTTCTCATAGTTTGTGATCCTTTGTTTTGCATTAGTAACTACTCTCGTTTCTGACGTTTCTGTTTCTGCAGTTGAATCTGCCGTCCGGACCGGTCCTCGGGGCTTCCCGGCCTCAGCCGGGGCGGTGTCGAGTTCTCAAAGCTGACTTTCTTGGTTTGCAGGAGGTTTTCAGCGCCCCTGCAGCCGCACATTGACCTTTCAGTACCCTACGCGCTTTTTCACCCGAAAAGCCCTCACGCCGACTGAGCTTTTCTTGAGAATTGTTGAACGGGAGGGAAGGCCTGACGCTGTCGGCTACCTGGCTGCAGAAGAGGCGCTCGGAAGGAGATTGCAGAAATCACTCAGGTGAATGTTGCGGCACCGTCACCCTGCCTGTGCCCGCCCGGAAGTTCGCAGGATAAGCCGCTTTACAAGGGCCGTTTTGCACACGAGGGTCGTTCAAATGATTGGCCCAAGTGGCGTAGGGCGGCATCGGGTTCATGCTTTCCTGTGATACGTGGTGCGTGGTAGCGAAGAGGCTGAAAGCTGCGAGCAGCAGGTTAATAACTGTGAGCTGAATTGAGTGCTTCATACGGACCTTTCTGTTTCTAGTGCTGCGTCTCCCGACTTCCGGTTCATTGGCTCAGGGTTCTGTAGAACACGGCGTCATTGGTTCAGCCGATTGGCTGCCGGCAGCCGGCTCACCGGCTGCAAATCGAGCCGGGACAGCGCCGGCGGCACATGGCCGCGCCTGGCTTGGCGTTCCGCGCTTGAGTTGGAGTTGTGAAGCTGAGCAGCATCGTCGAGGCAACCGCCGCGACGGGCCCTTGGCCGGACCATTGTCCAGCCTGCCATCGATTCGCAATAGTTGCTTTCATAGGACATCCTGAGGGTTGTTCTTGGCGACCACCGCGGTCGCCGATTCGCCCTTCATCTGCTGGTGGCGTTGCTTCGGCGCCGACTGGCTCAACCAAGCAGCGCCTTTTTGCCCGGGCGCCTACGCGTCGGCCCGCTGGCTCCGCGGCAAAACCGACTGCTCGGACTGGATGGCCGCTACTCAAGCGTGAGGGCGACGAGGAAAGGCGAGCCTTGCTCGTCCGTGGCCTCGAAGTCAATCGAGTGGACACCCACGTCTGGCCGCGGGTTCGGCCAAGTGGTCTTGAACAACCGGATGCGGCGATGACCTCTGTTTGGGCTCGTCGGATTGGTGCCGGTCCAAGCTACGACAAAAGGCCTGCCTTGTTCATTCGCTGGTTCCCACCAGTCGGCCAGATCCCGACCTTGGATTAGGGGAATCTCCTCCCGCTGACCGTTCAAGTAATGCACTACGTACCGGCCCAGTTGCCTGCCGTCTGGAAGGCCGTCGGCCAGACAGGCCGCATCGAGAAAATGGATTCTCCGACACACCTGGCCTAGCGGGATATTGGTTACCAAAGCTGGATAGGCCACGAGGCAGCGGCTCACCTGAACCAACCCCCGAACGTCGAATTCCGTACCACCCAGTCGCTGAATTCCTGCCCGAAGCACAGCCAAGTCGTTGTCCGATTCATCGCCATGCCAGTTCCCCTTCAGTCCCGCATTGTAGTAGAGAGTGAGATCAACCAGGTTGGTTTTGGCCGGGGAGTCGCGCCTGGGGATGCCGAGGGCTTGGCAGTGATCGGCCAGCGCTTCCGGCAGCCGGTTCATGCGCTGCAGCAAGCCGCTGCGGTTCAAGCGCGCTTCGGTGGGTGTCAGGGCACAATCCATATTTCTGGCGCCGGCCAACTCGATCGCCTTGGTCATGGCCGCCAAGGCCTCCTCGGACTGGCCGGCTTTCTCTAGCAGCCTTCCCTTGTCCAGCCAAAGAGAGGCCTCCTCTGGAGCGATTCTCGGGTCTTTTCGGGCCAGTGAAATCCCCTTGTCCGCCAAGGCCAGCGCTTGGTTACAGTCCTGGCCCGGCAGCGGGTTCTTGTTGGCCATGAGCTCGAGCACCCCCCGGTAAGCCGCCGCCAGCCCCCGCCGGCATTGGGTCGTGTCAGGCAAATCCATAGCACCGCTTCCATAGAGTTGCCCCAGGCGCTCGACGGTCTCCTTGAGGCGCGGTTTGCCTATGGGGGGAATGTGGTCCTGGCGCTGGCTCATGCCCTCGTAGGCGGAGAGCAGCAAGGGTTCGGCCTCGGCGTATTTCTTCTGCCCCAGCAAAGCGCCGCCCAGCATGCTCCGAGCGTTGAACGTGCGCCAGTCGTCAGGAACGCGTTTCTCCCGCAAGGCCAGGCATTGACGGGCCAGCGGTTCGGCCTCGGCAAACTTTCCCGCCGCCAGCAGATCCCGGGTCTGAGTCGCCAGCGCATTATCATCACAGTAGGAGGAGCCGGACTCGTAGAGCCTCCGCCGGGAGGCATAATCCTCCTTCTGATCCTGGTCCTTCAAAAGGGCAATGGCTTCTTGCTGGACTTTGACGGCATTGGTGTACTGGCCCGCCGCCGCGTACGCGGCCGCCAGCGTGTCGAGACATTGGGCATTGGTCCGGCCCGTTGCGGCCACCACCGCCTCGGCCAGCAGGAAGGCGTTTTGCCCATACCGGGGTTTCCAGTCCGGGCTAGTCGCCATTTGCCAAGCCATGTCGTTGAGTTGCTGAGCAAGGCCGTGCTCGGCCAGCTTGCGGTAGAGGGCCGCCGCCTCGGAAAACTTACCTTGGGCCTGCCAGACTTGGCCCAAAATGCGGAGGCTGTCACAGGCCGTGGCGGGGTAGCCCGCTCTGTTTGTTTTTATCGTTATCACCTCCTGGAGAGCGGTCTCAGCCTCGCTGAACCTGCCCTGCTCGTACAACGCTCGGCCCACGTAATACAGTGTGCCGGCCACCTGAACCTCCGCCCGGGGGCCTAATTCCTTCCAGGCGGCTACGGCTTGCCGCAGCACCGGCTCAGCCTCGGCGCACTTGCCTTGACTCAGCAGCGCGGTGCCGAGATAGTGGAGGCACATCGCTTTCGGCTGCGCCGCCTTCCAGATCGTCGCCGACTCGCGAAACAGCGGCTCAGCTTGTGCTGGCAGGTTCTGACGTTGAAGCACCCGCCCCAGTTCGTAGAGCGTATTGGCAAGCTCCGGGTGCCCGTGCGGGTAGAGCTTTCTCTGGAGCGCTAGCGCCTCTCGTCCGATAGCCTCCGCTTCGGCTTGCTTATTCCGGCTCTCTAACAGCCCATCCAGCAGCATGAGCGAACGCGACAAGTCCACCTCATCCTTCGGCGACTTCCTCCGTATCCTCAGCGCTTCCCGGTAAACCGTTTCGGCCTCGTCCACCTGGCCGGACAGCTTGAGCACCTCGCCCAGATACTCCAGCGCATCGGCGACTCCGGCGCTGTCTTGGGGGAAAAGCTGCCGCGCAAGCGCAAGGGCCTCGCGTGCCAGCGCCTCGGCTTCCTTCCTTTGAGATGCCCCGCCTTGAGTATTGAGCACGACGGCTAGTTCCTTGAGCGTGCACAGCAGGTCCGCCTGCCGCTGATCAGGTATCTTCCGTTGCACGGATAACGCTTGGCGCAGCAGCGCCTCCGCTTCGGTTAATTTGCGCCGGCCAATCAGCACCCGGCCCAAGTGGATGGCTGACAAGGTGGCCGCTCCGTCGGCCTCACCCGGGGCGCGCTTTCGCAGCTCTAACGCCCGGCGGTGCGCCACTTCCGCCTTTTCAAATTCCCCCAGTCCAAAATAGACCTCGCCCAAGGCGAAGCTTAGCTCCGCCTCCACTTCTGGCTGGCTCTTGAGTTCGACACTGACCCGCTCCGCCGTCCGATCCAGGATTTCACGCAAGAGGGACGTGTCGCGGCCCAACGCCGCCGACGGGCCGACGCCTTGGAGCATGTCGTTCATGAATTGGGCCACCTGTTGACTCTTGGCAGCTTCGGCTTCGGCTTGCCGGCGCAAGCGGGCCTGCAACCGCTCTGCCCGGTTTGCCCGAACGGCCTCCCAGGTGCTTACTACGGCACCCGCCACGAGCAGGAGCACCAGGGCTGTGGCAGCGGCCAGGCTAGCCTTGTGGCGGTGGACAAATTTGCCCGCCCGGTAAAGTGTGCTGGGGGCTGCCGCCGTGACTGGATGGTGGTTGAGATGGTGCTCGATGTCCTGGGCCAGCGCGTTGGCGGTCTCGTAGCGGCGGGCGCGGTTCTTCTCCAGGCACTTCATGACGATCCAGTCTAAGTCTCCCCGCAACAACCGGATGAGCTTGGGCGCTTCCGTACCGCGCCGCTGGGCCGTCGTGGTTTGCTCCTTCTCCTGCAGCCGGCTCAGCCGGGTCGAGGGCTTAGGCGGGTCAGCCTCCTTGATATGGCGCAGGATTTCGTCCAGCCCCGCCTGCGCCAGTTCTTTGGGTTCAAAAGGCGTCCGGCCGGTCAGCAGCTCGTAGAGCAGGACCCCCAACGAGTAGATGTCGCTGCGCGTGTCCACGTCCAGGCCGCTCATCCCGGCTTGCTCGGGGCTCATATAGGCCGGCGTGCCGATGAAATGCTCGAACCGGGTATAAACCGTCTTGTCGGTGAGCCGTTCGCCGATGGCCTTGGCAATCCCAAAATCAATCACCTTGGGCATCGGCACGTCATCGGACAGCATGACCAGGATGTTGGAGGGCTTGATG
>DATKNZ010000135.1:0-19080 GCA_035541055.1 Candidatus Acidiferrum sp.
TTCCAAGTACCCAGTGAACTTGAAGCTCATGCAAGTGACGGCGCCAGCCCTGATGTTCGTTACCCTGGACGAACATGCGGACAGCATAAGCGACGGGTGGTTTGCAACCGCCCCCGACGAGCTGTATCAGCTCGTAGATTATCCGGCGGCTTATCACGCCAATGGCTGCGGTCTCTCGTTCGCGGACGGGCACTCAGAGATCCACAAATGGCGAGACGCGCGCACCACCCCTGTCGTTCAGCAAGGCCAATACCTGCTGCTGGACGTGAGCTTACCCAGCGACCAGGACGTACTCTGGCTCGCCCAGCACGCCATCGGGGCAGCATCATATCCGTGAAGCTACGCACGTCAGCGGTTATCGCCTCAGGCAAAGGCCAACCCGCAGTCGCCTTGTTCAGGCGTCCCCACCACCCCTGCCGGAGAGCGTTTACCTTAATCGAACTGCTCGTGGTGATCGGCACCGTGGCCTTTGGGCTAGCCATGCTCATCCCCGCGCTCGCCCGGACCAGGACCAACAGTCCGGCTTTCCAGTGCCTGGAGAACCTCTGCCAGTTGCAGCGCGCGGAGGCGATGTATGCGGCAGACCACTCCGGCAGCCTGGCTCCGAACTTCGGCCAGTTCACCTACACGTACGCCGCCTGGTGCACCGGCGTCCTGGATTGGAACCAGGGGGTCGGCGTCGGCTCGCTGGGCGAAGGGGTGCCGCCTGACGCAAATACCAACTATCTCGTCAAAGCCCTGCTAGGGCCTTACGTCGGGCGAATCCCGGCCTATTACAAATGCCCGGCCGACAAGGTCCCCGGCCTCATCGGACCTCGCGTGCGCAGTTACGCAATGAACGCCTTTGTCGGCGTGGCCGACAACACACTCACCACGACGTTCACCTACGGCCGCAGCTACGGACTGTTCAGGAACCAGAGCGACCTGACCAGCCCTGGTCCAGCCAACACCTGGGTGTTGATGGATGAGCACCCGGACAGCATAGATGATTGCTACTTCGTCCAGGCAATGCCCTCAACCAGTTCGTGGCCGACCTATACGGCGTGGGGGGAGCTGCCCGCATCTTACCACAACAACGCGGGCGCCTTGTCCTTTGCCGATGGCCACGTGGAAGCGCACAAGTGGCTCGATCCCCAAACCGTGTGGCCGGTCCAAAGGATACATCCGGCCAGTGGTTTGGGCACCACCTCAGTCCACGACAGCGCCTGGCTTGTGGCGCGGACCACCGCGCCCGACTGAGAGCGTGTTTGGAAATGCCACCAGAAGTAGGGCGGGCGTCTCGCTTGCCCTACGCTGGTTACCGGGCCTTGCGAACCTGACCGCTTCAGCGCTCCTGGTTCCAGCGGATTGCCAGCTTCAGCAGGTCGCCCGTGCTGTCGAGGGCGAGCTTCTCCTTGATGCGCGTGCGGTAGGTGTCCACCGTCTTCATGTCTATGCGTAAATGCTCGGCAATCTCGCGGGTGCTCAAGCCGCGCCCGGTCATCTCGAACACCTGTAACTCGCGGTCGGCCAGCCTGTCGGCAATCATGTCGCCCGCCAGCTCAGGTTGCGAGGTCAACCGGGACAGCACCGTCGAGGCGGTCTTCTCGCTGAGATAGATGCCGCCGCCCAATACCCGGCGGATCGCCAGGAGGATATCGCGCGTCGCCTGCTGCTTGGTGATGTAGCCGCGCGCGCCGGCGCGCAGCACCCGCTCCGCATAGAGCGTTTCATCGTGCATGGACACCACCAGGATCAGCAGCCGCGGCCAGCGCGCATGGACGTCCTTGATCAGCTCCAGGCCACTGGAACTCTTGAGCATGAGGTCAATGACGGCCAGACCCGGCTTTGCGCGCTCAATGGCATCCATCGCCTCGGCACGGTCTTCGGCAGTCGCGCAAACAGCCAGGTCGGCCTCATGGTTGATCGCGTCGGCCAGTCCGTCGCGCACAATGGGATGGTCGTCCACCAGCACGATACGCGTGGCGTTCGGCTTTCCGGGTTCCGGTCTAACAGGAACAGGTGCTTTCATTGAGTAACTCGTGGTATCCGGCAGGAGACGGTAGTCCCATCCGGGCGGCGGTTGAAATGGAAGGTGCCCCCGATCAGCCGCGCGCGGTATTCCATAATGTGAAGTCCCATGCCGGAGCCCGGCCCCGGTTTGACAGCGATGCCCTTACCGTCATCGCTGACCTCCAGCTCCAGGCAATCGCCCAGGTCGTGGACACCAATAGTAATGGTGCGGGCGCCGCTATGCTTCAGGGCGTTGTTCAACGCTTCCTGGGCGATGCGGTAAAGGTGCGTGGCGGTGGCCATATCGCAGTGCAGTTCCCGGGCCTCGGCCTGGCAGCGGCAGTGCATCGGGTAACGCTCACACGTGTTCGCCGCCAATTCCTCCAGTGCCGGAACGAGGCCCTGCGTGCGAAGCCGGATGGGATACAGGCCGCGACAAACGCGGCGAGACTCCGTGATGGCTTCATCCAGCAAGGTGGAGATCTTATGCGCCGTGGCCGCCTCGGGGCGCTGCTGGGCGAAGAGCGCCTGCTCCAGTGAGTTGGCATTGAAAGCCAGGCCGATAAGCTGCTGGCACAAACCATCGTGCACGTCCTGCCCGATCCGGGCCTGCTCGCGGTCGCTGATCTCAAGAATCTCCCGCTGCAGGCGGAAGCGCTCGGTGACATCCGTCGCCACGGCCACAAACCCGCCCGGCTTCCCCTGCGCGTCGCGCAGGGGCGTATAGCGGCAGTCGAACACGGTCGCATTGAGCTCGACCACTGAACTGAACTCCTCGCCGGCCAGCGCCCGCCGCACGTTATCCAGCACCACAGGATGATCCTGGTAAACCTCCGTCACTGGCCGGCGCAGGTGCTCGCCGGGCTTGACTCCCATTGCCGCCAGGGCCTGCCCATCCTGGACCGTGATCGTGCCCTGCGCGTCCGCAGCCAGCAGGGCAATGGGCGCGCTATTGACCGTCGCGCGGAGATGCGCCTCGCTCTGGCGCGAGGCCTGCTCGGCGCGGATACGAGCAATGGCGCCGGATACCTGCGACGCCAGCAGCTCGATGCCCACCCGCGTCTTTGGCGGCATCTCTCCTTCGTGCCACGAGGCCAGGATCAGGAGCCCGAGCAGCGCGCCCTGGTGCCGGACCGGCGCGACCGCCAGCGCGCGCAAGCCCTGGCTGCCCCACAGCACCTCCAGGCTCCGCGGGATTTGGTCTTCGCGCGCATAAAAGACCCGGCCGCCCTTGACGAGGCGCACCTCGAGCGCGTCGGCCTTGTAGCAGGAGACCCCTGCCAGGAACGGCTCCGTCAGGCCGCGATGGGCTGCCAGCCGCAGCTCGCCCGATTCCAGCTCTGCCAGGTAAACGCCGCCGCAGTCAATGCCCTGCAACTCCAGCCCTACTTCCAGCAGCCTGTCCAGCGCGAAACTCAGGTCGCTCGTCGAGCTGAGCGCCACCGCCAGGTTCCGCTGCATCTGCACGAGGTGCTCGTCCCGTTTGCGCTCGGTGACGTCCGCCGCAATGCCCACGATTCGATACACCACCCCCGCCTTGTTCGTCACTGGGAACGCCCGGTCGCGCACCCAGCGCAGCGAGCCATCGGGCCGCACCACGCGATACTCCTCGTCATAGGCGCCGGTCAGTTGCCGCGTGGACGCCGCTTCCTTCACGCGCGCCCGGTCTTCGGGATGGACCCCCTCAAGCCACGCCACCGGCGAGGCGTAAAGCGTCTGGCACGCCTCGCCCCAAACACCCTCGAAGGCGGGGCTGACGTATTCCATGTGCTGCTTCGCAGGGTCTGTCACCCAGAACACGTCGGCGATATTCTCCGCGAGCTGCTTGAAGAGTTCGAGGGCTTCGTTCAGCAACCGGGCCGTAGCCTTATGCTCCTCGATCTCGTCTTCCAGCCGAGACGTCCGCAGCCTGACGGTGCGCTCCAGCTCTCGGGTCAGTCGCCCTGCTTCGCCCGCAAGCCAGGCGATGCCGGCAAAGGCCAGGAGCCGCACGCCGGAATTCCAGGCAATCAACCACTGCACCCCGCCTACCCCGGGTTTTTGGGTCTCCGCCAGGTACAGACACACCGTCGAGAACGCCGCAGAGGCCAGCGCACTCCGGACCCCGGCGAACCACCCGACGCCACAACAGCTAAGCAGGTAAAGGAACTCGAAGTTCAGTCCCCGGCCGGCCCGAAGGTTCGTCCAGCCTAGCAGCCCGATGAACGCCAGCCCGAGGGCCGCTCCGGCAATCTCTCGAGCAGGTCCGCCGGCAGCATCGGCGGAATGCTTCCCGAACGGGTGTGTGAGCTTTCGCATATACGCGTCTTGAGCAAGCCGCAATCAGCCACGCCGTTCCGCAGCTTCCTCGATGTCAAGCATACCAGCGAGGAGCGACAATGGAAGCGCAGAGTAGTGTGCTGCCGACTCCAAGTAGCGCTGTTTTTTACTTGCGCAGAGCCGGGCTGATGTGTATTATTTGCTCCGCAAATGATCCCTATCGTTAAAAGGCGCCGCGCGGATAGGCTTCCCGTGGCATGGATCAGCTACAATAAATCCATCATGAAAAAACCGAATCCTCCCATCATCCGACCAGCCCTGTGCGGCCTGGTATCCGGCCTGGCAGTCTTTGCGCTGTCCAATCAAGTCTTACGCGCGACCCCGTACGCCTCCTCGGTGACGAACACCGGCGGCGGCACTATCCAGTTCTACCTCAACGAAGGTGGAGGCAGTGTCACTATCCGGTACGAAGACAGCTCCATTGACCCCACGTTTAACGGCGCTGTCCGGGCCGCCGGCCAATACACCTTCCACCTGGGCGCCCACACTTCCTACTCGATCCTGGTGTCCAAGACCGGCTCGGGTGTGCCGACCTTGATCACCAATTCACTCAGCTTCAACCCTCGCGGCATGGATGTGAACCGGAATCCGAGTTCACCCTACTTCGGGCGCATCTACGTGTCCAACGTCACAGGGCCCAATAATGTGTACATGTTCAACCCGGACTTTTCTGTGCCCGCCGGCAGCCCTTCGGCCGCGGGGATCAGCTTTCAATCCGGCAACACTTTTGAGCCTTACCGCATTTATGTCGCGGACGATGACTACCTGATGATAGGCGACGGCGGCTACGACTACGCCACCGACGGCACGCTCCAGGATGGGGTTTGGCGGGCCCAGCCGGACCTGAGCAGCAGCCAATTATTCCTGGGTCCGGCGGGTTACAACGCCGGATCGGTTGCGCCCGTGCATACGGCGGTCATCTCCCGGCCGTTTGTGCTGGGCAATGTCTCGCTGGGCGGACCGGTGACGCTGGTGGACGTGGACGGCGATTGGAACGGCAGCAGCGGCAACGTAGAACCGCTGCTCGTGTACACCAACATCACTCTGTCAACGCTGCCGTGGACAAACGTGCCAGACATCCAGGGGCCGGAAATCGGCGTAGGTATCGAGGACAGCGCGATCCAGAATGTCTACCCCGGCCTGCAAATTGGCAAAACAGGCGCCTCGCAGAACTACATCTATGCCAGCACAGGGCGCAAGAATCTTTCGAATGCCAACGTCCAGATATATACCAACGATATCGGCCGGGGCGACACCCTGGCCCCGGTATGGGACTCTTATTACAATGGCGGCACCGCCGACTACTACGCGCAGATTTACGACGCCAATGGCACCAATCAGGACTATACCGCTGACATTGGCATTTCCCCCGATGGCAAGTACCTCGCCTGCCTGATTCGGGCAAACTGGTTTGCCATCACCCCGTTGACCAACGGCATCCCTGACACAAGCCGCATATTCAAGAGCGCGGCGACCTCGGGCAGTACGATCGCCCGCGGCATGTGTTGGGACGCCGCGGACAACCTCTACCTGAGCAGCTCCGGCCTGCTCCTTTGCCAGAGTTGGTCGCTCGGCCAAAACACCGTCGCCACGACCACAGGCAACGCGAGCGGCTCGACCGGCTTCACGCTGGTTGTTCCCAGCGCCCACGTCAGTGTGGCAGCCACCACGCCCAACGCCTCACAGGGCGGAGTGAATGGCACGCCGGGCGAGCCGGTGCCTGGCGTGTTCACCATCACCCGGACCGATCCCAATGGCTATGCCTCGCCACTCGCCGTCAACTTTAGCTTCGGCGGCACCGCGCCGGCGGCGGCGTACACTTCCTCCGTCGGCACTCCCGGCGTGGGCGGCGTCGTGACGATCCCTGCCAACCAGACAAGCGTCATGGTCACTATTACCCCGACTACGGCCAACGTGCCGCGGCCCACCACCAGCGTTGTGCTCACCGTGGGTGGCGGCTCCTACATCGTGGACGCTCCGGCCGGCGCAACCGTGCTGATCCAGAACACCTCGTCCAACCAGTTGGTCGTCACGCCCGGCGCGCCAACCATGTACAAGGCCCACGCGAACGACTTCGCCTCGGTCACGATCAGCCGCTACGGCGACACCAACGTCGCGTCCTACACCACAGCGCCTTATGCCTACTCGGGCACGGCGGCAGTCAATGTTGACTTCACGGCGCTGCCAGCGGCGACCTTCAACCCCGGGGACACGGTGCAGGTGGTCAGCACCTCGCCGCTGTCCAACGGCGTGCCGCCGGTGGATGTCAGCAATCCCGTTTACGTCGGCAACAAGAGCATCACCGTGACTGTGCCCGCCACTGGCAGCTATTTGTGCGTGGCGCCCAGTAACTCCACCACGTTGACTCTGCTTGATAACGCTAATCCGCCCGGCATCCTGCTGTTTGCCGACCCGTTGACCGACCCGGCGGATGCCGCCAACTGGGGTATCACCTACGCTTCCGGCAACCTGAGCAAAGAGAATAACGACTACAACGTGGACTTCGGCTGGGACCTGACGACCGGCAATGGAAATTCAGGCACTTACGGCACGATCCCGCTGCCGCCCAGCGGAGCCACCACCGCCCTGCGCATCACGTGCAACAAGCAGGCTCCCAACGGCACCTTTGCCGGCGGTGTCAACGTTTATTATACCAACAAGGTGTTCAAGGGCGACTACGCAGTGCGCTTCAACATGAACCTGGTCGCCGGCGATGGCGCAAACATCCTCGAAGGGCCGCTCTTCGGCATCAACCATAACGGAGTCGAAACCAATTGGTGGCTGGACAGCACGGCTGGGTTCGCCGGCGGCCCGTGGGCCAGCGACGGCATCTGGTATTGGATCCAGACCCCGCCCGGCGGCTACGGCGGATTCTCCGCAACAGACTTTGAGGAATACACCGGCGCCGGCGGCGCACTGCCCAATACCGGCTGGGCAAACGTGGCCAATGTCTTCGCCATGCCCAATGTCTTCAAGAGCGTTGTCTACACCGCCCCGGGAACCTTCACGGGCGGCACCCCCGCCAACAACAGCCCGGTCAGCGGCTCCCCGATGGACAATTCGTGGGCGGACGTCGAGATCAAGCAATTCCACAACACGGTGACTCTCTCCATCGACAAGACGGTCATCTTCACCTACGCGAACACCACGACATTCACCAATGGCTACATCATGTTGGGCTACAACTGCCCCATCGGCGGCGCCTTCAACAATTATGCGAACACGCCTGATGCCGCCGTTTACATCTCGAACCTCCGGGTCATCAGCCTGGATGGGCCGGTGATTACCCATACGGCGATCGTGGGACAGAATTGTCCCAGCACCCCGGGCAACGCGGTGCTCAACTTCACGACGCCCAACCCGGCCGATACCACCGCCTCCTTCATCGTCCAGAGCGCCAATGCGGTCACCGGGCCTTACGCGGACGTCAGCCCGGCGGCCGGCATCACCCAGACCGGGCCGCAAGCGTTCCAGGCTACGACGGCCGCCTCCTGCGGCCAGAAGTACTATCGTATCCGCTACGCCGGCGCCGTGGCGCAAGTAAAGTAGCACAGACCACTCGTAGCTGATTGATCAGCCGAATTGAATGATACCAGCACCGGGCGGTCGTTCCAACCGAACGCCCCGCGTCGAGCGGGCGGACGCCGCGTTGACGCTGCCGGGTCCGGTGCTAACCTTATCCGGGAATTCAGCTTCCATGATCTGAACATGCTGCGAGAAAGTAATGGAGCCCAGGGGCGCCTGGGGAATTCGCCCCCCAGGGCGGCATTCACTCTGATCGAACTGCTGGTCGTTATTGCCATCATCGCCATCCTGGCGGCGCTGCTCTTGCCCGCCCTGGCCAAGGCCAAGGAAAAATCGCGGGCGATCGCGTGCACGAATAACAAGAAGCAGCTCGCCATTGCCGTGCATCTGTACGCGGGCGATAACAACGACGTCATTGTGCCCAGCGCCCCGCTGGGCGAGTCCAAGCCCACCTGGTGCGGCAATGCCGGGGAAGATTGGCACAGCAACCCGGCCAACACAAATTGGCAATACTATGCGACCAACATCATGGGCCAGTACCTCGTCGGCCAGGTCGGCGTTTACCGGTGCCCTTCGGATACCATCCCGTCCGACAATGGGCGGCGCGTGCGCACCGTGTCGATGCAGGGCGCGATGGGCAACCTCTATTCCGCGAGCCTGACCCTGAGTTACAACCCCGGTTACATGGCTTACATAAAACTCAGTGATATCGTCGCCCCGGTGACCCCGTCCGATGCCATCATCTTTGTGGACGAGAACATGTGCAACCTGAACGACGGTTACCTCCAGGTGGATACCTACAACGATCAGGGCTGGCCGGATGTGCCCGGGTCTTATCACGATTGGAAGTGCTCGCTGAACTTCGCCGACGGCCACGCCGAACTCCACAAATGGCTCACCCCGACGCTCAAGATTCCCATCCGGTACGGCTATGGCTTCCCTAGCGGATCCTATCCCGCCGTTATCGGCGGCCACAATAATGCTGACCTGGTGTGGTGGAAGGCGCATACCACGTCGCCCCAACCCTGATAAGACGCCGGGGTTCGCCGGCTGGGCGCGCAGCCCGGCGCGTCGCTCATGCCGACCCGTTTGATCTCAAAGCCCGGCAGTGCCCGCCACGCCGGCTTCACATTGATCGAGTTGCTGGTCGTCATTGCCATCATCGCGATCCTGGCGGCGCTGCTGTTGCCGACGCTGGCCGCGGCCAAAGAAAAGGCCAAACGCGTCGCCTGCAAGAGCAACATGCGCCAGGCCATCATCACGGTCCATCTCTATGCCAATGACTGGCAAGACCTCCTGCCGGACGGGCGCGACAACAACGGGGAGTGGCACGCCATTCGCGTCCGCAACGAGACCTGGACCAACCTGGTGCAATACACCGGGAACGTGAAAATCATGGACTGCCCGAATTTCAGCTATGGCACCTTCGGGCGGTACAGCTCGCTCTATGGGTATCTCATTGGTTACGCTTACCTGGGCCATGCCCTGGATGGCCCCACAGCCCACGACTGGCCGGCGACCTCGCCGTTCTTCTGGCATTCACCTCTCAAGGCGAGCGAGTCCAGCACCAATTTCATCATCGCCGACGCCAACACCTGGGGACTGGGTCTGGTTATGGCCCCGCACGGCAAGACCGGCCCCATCAACCAAACCAGCTCTGCCTCCCCCGGCGTGCCGGCGACCTTCCAGATCGTCAACGGCACTGAGACTCCCTGGAACATTGGGGGCGTGGGGGGCAATGTTGGTTTCCTCGACAGTTCGGTCATCTGGAAAAGCAGGTTGCAGATGAGCCAGCACTACGCGTCCTCGTACATCGCCTACTATGGCTATTGGTGACCAGGCAGTCTGGTTGCCGCGCCAGAGGGCGGCGAGTCCGTGCGGCGAGCGCACGCTGGCGCTAAGCATGGGGCTGTCGTCCCAGATGAATGGGCCACCGAGCCCAGGCCAATAAACGACCAGCGCCAGGGGATAGCAATCCGGCAAATTCCAGAATCCGCCGCATGATGACTGGTCCCCCAACGCAGGATTGGGCTGGCCGCTGGGGCTTGATCTGTCTCCACTTCGACACGGGGAGCATCCTAGTTGGCCGAGGAGACGGAGCAAGCCCGGAGGCCAGCTCAAAAGCGCTGCGGCCCGGACAAGTCAGAGCCTCCTTACGTCGGCGGCTACAATGAGCAGGCAATCATTCAGTGGTTTCATTGGTCATCTGACGGGACTCCTGCACAAATGCCCCGCCTCGCGCATGCCGCCCAGAGCGAAGGTGAGCGACGGCTGGCCGTCCTGCAACTCCCGAATGGCCAGGCAACGTGCCGGGCCGGCCATTGCCTCCTCCGAGACTCAGGCCCGCTTGCGATAAAGCACATGATGCCGCAGTTCGTGTCCCTCGGAAATGGAAGGATGCTCGAAGTCGCTCGCTGGGTCGTGGACGAAGCCCAATCGCTCCATGAGTCGTCGCGAGGGAGCGTTTACCGCCGCCGTGAACGAAACGATCTCCGCCAACTCCAGTATGCGGAACCCGTAATCCAGCGCTTGAAGCGCGCCCCGATACGCTACGCCCTGCCCCCAGTACTCACGGCGAAGCCGCCAACCCACTTCCACGCAGGGCATAAACGGCGCCGCGAACCCAGGAACCGCCAGACCGGTGAAGCCCGCAAAGACGCCATCCACATCGAGCGCCCACAGCCCCCAGCCACGCTGCTCGATCAGTGTGCGCTGCCGCGTGAGCAACGCTTCGCTCTGCTCACAGCTAAGCAGCGAAGGAAAGTACCGCATCACCTCCGGGTCCGCGTTCATCGCCGCGTAAGGCTCAAGATCGGAGTCGCGCCATTGCCTTAGGGTGATCTGGCACATTGAGAACATGTGGCCCCCTCTGGGGCTGAGGACCTCCACCGGCCTGCGCCACGGCCCAACGATTATCCCTTCGTTCGCTTGTAGGTCACTAGATACAGCTTCGTGCCCGCCACCGTCTTGAACTCCGTCGGGTGTTTCGCCCCGGAAAGATCGTAGCAGATGCGAAGCGTGTCCCCCTTAAGTTCGTAGATGGCTGGGTAGGTTTTGCCAAGATTCGGTCCCTCCGTGCCAGTAACTGTCATCCTTTTGGGACCGCTCGCCGCGTCGAGGGTATAAGTGCCCCGGTCGGGATGCTCCCCGACGAAAACCTCATATTTGCCGCTATCGAGTTTTAGGCTAATGCTCTTGATCAAAGCCTCGGCCATGGGCTGTCCCCCCAACTCGGCTGTGACCGGCTTCCAACTGCCCTGGATTGCTTTGGCGTCGTTGGCCGAGTCGCCAGCGAATGCCGGTAGTGCCGCGGCAAGAGCGAGGCTGAGGTGAAGGAGGTGTTTTTTCATGCCTACACCCGTAGCACATGATGAAATGCGCGACAAGCACCGGCCCTGAAGTTCGCCCTAAGGACCAGAGTAGTCACGCCCGACCTAAGGCGTAAGCCCCGAGGGCCGCACTATCGCTGCTCGCCGGCGTGCTGCTTGTCGGTCTCGCGTCGGAACACCTCGCTCGGGATGGCTGCTTTGGGAATTTGCGGCCCGCTCCAGGATAGCTGAAGCACAGGGACGCCAGCACTTCGCCGGGCATAATAAAGCCTGAACGGATGCAACCCCGCCCGGAGCCGGATCCTGCCCGCGGCCTCCTGGTTTGCGGTGTAGCCGAAATCCGCGTCAATGACCGTCGCATCGTGGATGCGCAGCAGCGCGCCCGTGTCCGCCCGGAGGTAGAACGCATACTCGCCATCCGTCGGAATGCTGAGATACCCGCGCAAGAACATGCCCATATCATTGTCCCGCGTGCGCTTCGAAAGGTCGGGTCCGCTGCACGTGCCGCATGCCTTGGGCTCCAAGCCCTCGAGGTCCGGCACCCACGGATAGCTCCCTTCGTACGCCTTCCATTCCACGCCGGCGACGACTGGTCGGGCGGCGACGGGGGGCACCAACTCGTTATCGTAGGGCCTGGGCGCGCTCTCGTTCGGGCGCCGCACCTGCAGCACCAGGTCCTTCATTTGCTGCTGCAACGCAGGCATCTGCAACCCCAGGTCCTTTGCCTCCTTGGGGTCCGCGGACACCTCGTAAATCTCGAACGGGTCGGCCTGCGATTGAATATCATAACGCACTCCGGCGTAGTCGCCCATGCGGACCACCTGCATCTGAGCCCGCTGGCGGTTCCGGTGGGCCGGGGTGAACACCGAGTAATTGGGAGTCCGGCCATGCTCGTAATACTCGACATATACATAGCCGCGGTCCTGCTGCTTGCCCTGCCCCGTCATCTCCGGCAGCAGGGAAACCCCGTCCGCGCGCGCAGGCGCGGGCAGCCCAGCCGCCTCGGCAAACGTGCGCAGCCAGTCGTAGGAAATGCTGGGCCGGCTCACGACCTTGCCCGGCGGAATGTGCCCCGGCCAACAGGCCAGCGTGGGCACGCGCTCGCCGCCTTCCCAGCAGTCCCGCTTGATGCCGTCGAACGGCCCGAAGCTCTCGAAGAAGTCCGCCCGCAGGGGCCGCTTCGGCAGGTAGGACTCGATGCTCGGCCCGTTATCCGAGGTGAAGACCACCAGCGTGTGCCCGTCAATGTCGAGGTCGTGCAGCAGCTTGAGCAGGTCGCCGACGGCATCGTCAATGCGGCGGATGGCCGTGGCGTAGCGCTTATACACGTCGGGCCAGGCGACCTCAGGCGTGGCTGGGTTGTGGTCGTGGTCGTAGGTAGCGTCCGCGTAATCCGGGTGGACCCATGCATCCACCTTGCCCGATGCCGTGCTGATCATGTGCCCGGGCGTGCCGAGCCACTGCAGCCCCCCATGCAGCCCGCCGCCGGGCGGGTAAGCCTGCGTTGGCAACTCCTGCACGGCATGCGGCGTGTCGTAGGCCAGGTACATGAAGAAAGGCTGCCCGGGCCGCGCGTGGCGGTGCTCGACGATCCACCGCTTGGCCCACGCCGTCCATAAGTCAGCCGTGTAGCACTTATCCAACAGAGCCGTGATGTTATTCGTGCCATCCCAGACCTCCTTGGACTGGGCCTTCTCCGTGTACGGCGCCTCTTTGGGATAATGCTCGTGGCCGTCCTTGTGGCGCACGTAGCCAAAGAACTCCTGAAAACCGCGCCGGGTGGGGTAGGCTGGCCAGGCGGCAGGGCTGTCCGCGCTTTCCGCTCCGCCCTGCAAACCCCATTTCCCCACGGCCACCGTGGCATAGCCGGCCTGCGCCAGCACGGTCGCCAGCGTGTGGTTATCCTCCAGCGCCTTGTCAAACTGGTTATCCCGCACGTTGGCGTGCCCCTGGCTCACGCCGAGCAGGATCGAAGCCCGCGAAGGCGCGCAGACGGGCGCGGCGCAATAATGGTCGCGCAGTTGCACGCCTTCCGCGGCGAGCCGGTCGAGTTGGGGCGTCAGTTGCCACGGATGGCTGCGGTCATTCGCCTGCCGGCGCTGGTTCTGGAATAGCACCCCCACGTCGCCCCAGCCCAGGTCGTCCGTTAGAATGAACAGGATATTCGGCTGCGCCGCCAAGGCGCTGCTGGCGCAGAAACAGGCGATTGCCGCAAGCAACTTCAAGGCGCCTTTCGTCATGGCCGACGTAATTGGCACGAATGCACCTGCCCGGCAAGCTGAATTGGAACATGACGCGGAGAAGCACAGATGGACATGCTTGGACACAGATGCACGCGGTAATCAGAGCCATCCGCCTGTAAGTTGCCCACGCACAACTACTTCCCGGCGCCACAAAAGCCTCAGCCGCGCCAGAGCCGCCGCAACCCCGCGCGACCCCCTCCTTATCCCCTCCAGTGCCTCACCGTCGTACCTCTGCAAGGTTTGCAGAGGTACGACGGTGAGGCACTGGAGGGGTACCGGAGGGGCAGTGGAGCAGGGAGAGCGGAGGTAGCCGGCGGGTGGCGGCGGACTGTCCTGAAATGAGGCAAATGCGGGCCAAAAGCCTCTTGCACCGGCCGGGTTCAGGGTTACCCTGACGGCGTGTCCTGGTTCACCGACCGTTACTTCTTCACGCTCGCTGTAGTTGCATACGGCCTGAGCATGGTCCATACGGTCTTCCTGTGGCGCAAGGGCTTCCGGCAGCACGACCATGTTACGTATCTGCTTCTGCTGCTGGGTTTTGGGTTGCACACGACGGCGATGCTGCTGCGGGGGTTCTCGTTGAACCATTGCCCTGTTACGAACCTGTACGAGGCCACCACTTTCGCCATGTGGACCATCGTCGCGGTTTATCTCCTGCTGGGGCTCTGGTCGCGGCTGCGGTTTCTGGGAGCGTTCGCCTCGCCGGTGCTGTTTGCGCTTGGGGTGTTTGCATTGATGCCGAAGCTCGACGCGACGCACAGCGCGCGGCCGGAGCTGTCGGCGGCGTGGGTCAGCTTCCACGCGGCGCTGATGTCTCTTTCCTATGGGGCCTTCGGCCTGAGTTCAGTGGCGGCGGTGATGTATCTGACGCAGGAACGCAACCTCAAGTTCCACAAGCTGCAGGCCATCTTCTCGCTGTTGCCGCCGATTCAACGCCTGGAAGCTGTGGCCGGGCGGTTGCTGGTGGTCGGCTTCGTTCTCCTGACGCTCGGCCTGGCCGCCGGCGTGGTTGACCTCGCACAGGTCAACGACCCCGAGAGGTACCGCGGCGACACAAAGATCGTATGGTCGGTCGTGGTGTGGCTGATTTACCTGGGGCTGATTGTCATGCGCTGGAAGTTTGCCCAGGGAGGGCGGCGTTTCGCCCTCGGTACGATCTACAGCTTCGTGTTTGTCCTGCTCACGTTCTGGGGCACGAACGTGCTGTCCACGCTGCACAACCCATGACGCCGGTGTAATGTCGTTCGTTGTCGTAGGCCTGAGCCATCGCTCATCGCCTGTGGTTGTGCGTGAGCGATTTGCCTTCGCCGAGGCTCGGATCCCCGGCGCGCTCCAATCGCTGCGGGCGTCCGGCGTCGCGGAGGAGGCGGTGATCCTGTCCACCTGCAACCGCGTCGAAATCTACGCCGTGAGTCCGCTCGCCCCGGCCGACGCTTTCCGCGGCCTGCAGCAGTTTCTCGTCTCGTGCCACGATTACCGCGAGCCGCTGACGGACGAGGTTTACGGCTTGAGTGAGCCGCACAGCGTGCAGCACCTGTTCAAGGTCGCCTGCGGGCTGGACTCGATGGTGCTGGGGGAGACTGAAATCCTGGGCCAGCTCAAGCGGGCCTACGACCTGGCGCTCAAGGCCGGCCACACCGGCGGCCGGCTCAACAAGGCCTTCCAGCGCGCCTTCCATGTGGCCAAGCACATCCGCACCGAGACCAACATCCAGCGCGGCAGCGTGTCGGTGGGCTCGGTCGCCGTGGACCTGGCGGAGAAGATCTTCAGCCGCCTGAGCGACCGCACGGTGCTGATCATTGGCGCGGGCGACACCAGCGAGAAGACCGCGCGGGCTCTGCAGTCGCGCGGGGCGCGCCGCATCCTGGTGACGAATCGCTCGCCCGAGAAGGCGGCGGCGCTAGCGGCCGAGCTGGGTGGGCGGGCAGTGCCGTTCGAGGATTGGTCAGCCGAGTTTGGGAGCATAGACATCGTGATCAGCAGCACCGCCGCGCCGCATTACGTGCTCGACCGCGCCCGGCTGGAGCCGCTGATGAAGCTGCGCCGCAATGAGCCGTTGCTGCTGGTGGATATCGCCGTGCCGCGGGACATCGAGCCGGAGGTGAACTTCCTCGACAACGTGTATCTCTACAACATTGACGACCTGCAGGCGATTGCTGACCAGTATCTCAAGCAGCGCCAGGAGGAGGTGGCACGGTGCGAGGCGATCATTCGCGACAAGGCGCTGGCGCTCCTGGGACCGTGCGCGCCCGGGGAACGGGCGCTGGAGGTAAGGCCGGCGTTTGGGCAGGAGTAGCGTATCCTGTTTTACGGAAAGGCCGATTCACATGATTCCACCTAAATTCGAAGTCCGAAGTCCGAAGTCCGAAGGAAGCCCGAAATCCGAGGGCCGAAAGTACCGCACTGAGGCCTTCGGATTTCGGGCCTCGGCCTTCTTTCGGACTTCGGACTTCGGACTTCGGATTTGGCCGTAGGGATGTAAAGAGTCCTACTGATACCCGTGCCCACGCCTCCCATCTTCCTCGCCACACGCGGCAGCGCCCTGGCACTGGCACAGGCCAATGCCGTCCTGGCCCGGTGTCGTGCCGCGTTCCCGAAGCTGACGTTCGAGCTGAAGATCATCAAGACCACGGGCGATAAGCTCCAGACGGCCTCACTGGCCCAGGAAGGCACGAGCCTGCCGAAGGGCCTGTTCACCAAGGAACTCGAGGTCGCGCTGCTCAAGCACCGCGCGGACCTCGCCGTGCACAGCTTGAAGGACCTGCCGACGGAACTGCCCGCCGGCCTGACGCTGGGCGCCGTCGGCCCGCGCGCCGATGTGCGCGATGTGCTGGTGTATCGCGATGCCCAATACCTGCGCGCCGCGGAGGCCGATACGAGCGCTGCCGAGTGGTCGCCCGGGCAGTCGGCGCGCCGCGGGTTTGGGCCCGCACTGCGCGTCAAGGACCTGCCCGCGGGCGCCGTGGTGTCCACGAGCAGCACGCGGCGGAAGGCGCAGTTGCTCACGCTCAACCCGGGGCTGAAGGTGCCGGACATCCGCGGCAATGTCGTAACCCGCCTGCAGAAGGTGGCCGAACACCCCGAGATGGATGCCACCGTGCTGGCGCTCGCGGGCATGTCGCGGCTCAATTTCAGCATCAGCCCCGAGGGCCGGCTGCAAGGCGATGCCGTGCCGGACGGGCTGCTGGCGACGGTGCTCGACACCGAGGTGATGCTGCCGTGCGTGGGCCAGGGTGCGGTGGGCATTGAGATGCGCGACGGGGACGAGCGCATCGCGGCGATCTGCGAGCGCTTGAACCACTTCAACACGCGCCAATGCGTCACGGCCGAGCGCGCGTTCCTGGCGGCGATGGGCGGCGGCTGCCAAAGCCCAGTGGCTGCCTATGCCGAGGTCGTGGGCAGCCAGCTCCAGATGCGCGCCCTGTCTTACGCCAGCGGGCCGGTCCGCCGCGCGCAGGCCAAGCGCCCGCTCAAGGAGGCGGTGGAACTGGGGGAACAGCTCGCGGCGGAGCTGAAGGGGTAACAGGATTTACGATTTACGATTTACGATTTACGAGTGCAAGGCCCTGAGAGACAGGGGGCTGGGCGCATCTCGGTTTCGGTGCAGACCGGCAGCAGAGATCTCATTAACACCCCGCTTCGGCGGGGTGGAGGAGTGGCCCACGACTGGCAACCGCTTTAGCGGTTTCTCGCCTACGGGTAAACCGCTAAAGCGGTTCTGTCGCCGTGGCCCTCACTTCCACCCCGCTGAAGCGGGGTGTTAATGAGAGCCGGCCTGGGATTCCTTGCGATTTACGAGCGCAAGGCCCTGATAGGCGGGGGGCTGGGCGCATCTCGGTTTCGGTGCAGACCGGCAGGAGCGATCTCATTAACACCCCGCTTCAGCGGGGTGGAGGAGTGGCCCACGACTGGCAACCGCTTCAGCGGTTTCTCGCCTGCGGGTAAACCGCTAAAGCGGTTCTGTCGCCGTGGCCCTCACTTCCACCCCGCTGAAGCGGGGTGTTAATGAAAGCCGGCCTGGGATTCCTTGCGATTTACGAGTGCAAGGCCCTGATAGCCGGGGGGGCTCGTGGATCGTAAATCGTAGATCGTAAATGTGGCATTCAGAGCGGCAGGCGCTGGTAAAGCTCTGTCAGCCCGCGTTCCGCCAGTTCAGCTAGAAGGAAGACGAGGGCCATTTCCATCAGCGGGGCGAAGTCCACTTTGGCGAGCCGCAGGGGCACCCGACGCAGCGGCCGCAGCAGGTTGCGCCCGGTATACGTGACGAAGCTCCAGAAGGGTTGGTTGCCCAGATAGACGTAGCTGGCGACCAGGTGCAGGGCGAGCACGCCGCCGATCAGGTATCTCCAGCTCAGGTATGATCCCAGTCCGACCACGGCGGCCTGCTCGACACGGTGGATTCTGGAATGGGCTGAGGGCAGGATGCCCAGTCGGGCCAGCAGCAGGTTGAGCAGATACCAGCAAACCAGCCCGACCAGCAGCGGCAGGAGGAGCTTCACCGCCCAAGGCCAGCGGTCCACGCGGCCCAGGTGCGAACGCACCATCCGCTGCAGCGAGCCGCCGTCTGACTTCCGACCATTCACGATGGAGAAGAGCAGCAGCCAGAGGTAACAGGCAGCGAGCAGGGCCGCGAAGCTTAGCCCCGAGAACAGCACCATGCGCCACCAATTGTCGCTCCGAAACGGGATGGCGATGTCTATGCCCGGGAGATGGAAATGCGGCGTCCAGTCCACCGCCGGGCCGAGCTGCCAATACAGGAGAGCGCGTAACAGCAATAGCACCCCGAGCGCGGCCAGCAGGTGCCATCGTTTCAGGCGCCTCGGCTCGGCGCGCCGCAGGGTGCCGACCAGGGTGGCCGCTGTGGTCTTGCCGAGCGGGTCAAAGCCGAGCGACCGCCAGTTGAACCAAAGCAGCAGGCCGGCGAGGTTCAGTATGAAATTGGTTGGGCCCATGCGCGATGATTACACGCTGCGTGGGAGCCTGAGCCTACATCATCTTCAGCAGCGTCTCGGCCATCTCCGACGGGGTGGGCGCGACGCCGATGCCCGCCTCCTTGAAGGCGGCGATCTTCGCGGCCGCGGTACCCTTGCCGCCGCTGACAATCGCCCCGGCGTGCCCCATGCGGCGACCGGGCGGAGCGGTCGCCCCGGCGATGAAACCCGCCACCGGCTTCTTGCAGTGGGCCTTGACCCACTCGGCCGCTTCCTCTTCCGCCGAGCCGCCGATTTCGCCGATCATAATGATGCCGTGGGTGTTCGGGTCGGCTTCGAACAGCTTGAGGGCGTCGAGGTGAGAGGTGCCGTTGACTGGATCACCGCCGATGCCGACGCAGGTGGATTGGCCGACGCCGCGGCAGGTGAGCTGCCAGACAGCTTCGTAGGTCAAGGTGCCGCTGCGCGAAACCACGCCGATGTGGCCCTGTTTGTGAATGTAACCGGGCGCAATGCCGATGCGGCAGCCGCCCTGTGAGTCCTTGCCAGGCCCGGGGGTGACGATGCCAGGGCAATTGGGGCCAATGAGCCGAGTCGTCCGGCCTTCTATCGCGCGCTTGACTTTGACCATGTCGTTGACGGGGATGCCTTCGGTAATGCAGACGACCAGGTCCAGGCCCGCATCCACGCCTTCGAGGATGGCGTCGGCGGAGAAGGGCGGGGGCACGAAGACGACCGAAG
>DATKNZ010000136.1:0-4854 GCA_035541055.1 Candidatus Acidiferrum sp.
GCCCCACGAGATTTTGCGGCCATACTTCTGCTTGATCGGCCAGAGCAGGCGGCGCGCCTTGTCGAGGTTGGCATTGTCGGGCCAGCTATTGAGCGGCGCGAAGCGCTGGCTGCCGTGGCCGGCGCCGCCCCGCCCGTCGCCGGTGCGGTAGGTGCCGGCGCTGTGCCAGGCCATCCGGATGAACAAGGGGCCGTAGTGGCCGAAATCCGCCGGCCACCAGTCCTGCGACTTGGTCATCAGCTCCTGGAGGTCCTGCTTCACCGCCTTGAAGTCGAGGCTCTTGAACTCCCGGGCGTAGTTGAAGTCCTTGCCCATCGGGTTGGACTTGCAGGAATGCTGGTGCAGGACGTCGAGATTCAACAGGTTCGGCCACCAGTCCTGGTTGGTCGTGCCGCCGCCGGCGACGGGTTTGTGCGTTGCGCCGGTCACTGGACATTTGCTGACTTCACTCATAATAATTACTGCTTTCGATGCGCGGTGCGTTTAGAGCCAGACTCATCCTGCAGGGGTCATATATCCACCAAATCACACCGATGCGCAAGTGAGGTTTTCACCGGCGCGCCCGTCCCCGGGCGCAGCAACCACCGCCCGCGCAGGCGTGGCCGAGTATCGGTATGGCGTGCGGCGAAGCCGCAACTGAACAGGGGCGCGACGAGGATGGAGGATAGAAGATGGAGGATAGAATTCAACGGCCTGGCAAATTGTTCGAAGCCTGCGAACAATCTCGGCTATTGCAGTGCAGAGGTTCGCAGAGACCGTGTGGGCTTTTGGCTCTGCGTTTCTCCGCACCCTCTGCGTCTCTGCGTTCGGTTCGGCCCGGCTCGGCTCTGTAAGCTTTCCGTTAAATTGGGGGGTTGACGGCGCGGCTCCAAACCTGTTAAGCTGTTGAGCGTGAAAAGGTTCGGACGTTTCGAGCAGGCCCCTGCTAAACGAACCGATGGTCTGTTGAATCAGTAGTTCGGCCAAATAGCGATACCTATGCTGTGTGACAGATGTCAAAGCAGGGAAGCGAAGGTTCATATCACCACCATCCTGCATACTTGGTTCCCCGTCGGTCGGGAGCGCGTGGTGGCCGGTCCAACCGTGGGTGGAGACCACCTCTGCACGGGATGCGCGCAGACCAGCCTGGCCGCCAATCCACTCTTCAATCCGCACACAGACCCGTTGCCCGCCGTCGGCGCGCCGCCCGTCATGCTGTTTCCAAGGGACGTCAGAGCTTTCCAGGAGTGGCTTGCCAAGTATCATCCCCGGCTTCAGTGGACTCCCCCGCCGAACAAGCCAGTGGAGCGAATGGCGGCGGGCGGACGCCTTTGGCGAACCCGCAAGCGCTTGGCCGCCGCCATCGCTCACTTTCGTCGTTATGCGCTGGCGTAAGCCTGCCATCCTAGCTGCACTCGGGTTAACTGGGCTTGGAGCATTAGCCTTCGGTCTTTCCGGTCACAGCGGTTATACAATCCGGTTCGTTCCAGACCGTGACCAGAAGGTCGCTGGCCTACGGTTCGTGACCCTCAGGTTAAAGGCGAGCACCCCCCTCGGGGAGTATTCGTTCCGAGAACATCGGCCTGTGGAGTTGCTTGTTGCGGGCCAGTGGAGGGAGCCTCAAGGACCCAGCGGCCTCGCGGATGGTCCCTGGACGCAAGACCCAGAGCTGACATTTGCCGTTCCGGCTCAGGTCCATTCATGTCGAGTGCACCTCGCGTATCAGAGGCACCCTCTCCAAACGCAAGCGGAGAATCTCTGCGAGCGGGTTGGGTTTCGGAACAGGCTCTCCGACTGGCTTGTGGAGCACCTCCCTGCGCAGCCAAGGCCGCCCAAGCCTCTCTCAGCGACAGTGGTTATTCCACGACCGGCGCATAACGAGGTCACTGGAGCGAACGCGGGCGGGCCGTGTCGGTTGCCAATTCGGACGCCCTTAGCCGCCCGCATCGCTCAGTTTTGTCGTTGGGCCACTACCTCGACGCTATGACGCCGGCCGAGTTCTTGAAATTGGCGGCCGAGTATAAACTAGAGCACATTGGTCAGGCATTGCTGTCCACGAGTGTTTCAGGGATTCGTGCGCTAGACGGAGCGATGCGCGACGCCAATTCTGGGGACAGGACGTTCATCGGTGGGATGCCGTCGCCAATGCCGCCCCAATGGCCCAGCCACAAGGAGACGCCGCTGACCTTTGTGGCGCAGACTGACACTGAAACGCTCCCGGCTGGCATTTCCCCGGTCCCATTGCCGCCTGGTGTCCTGCAATTCTTCGTTCCATCTACGGGTGAGGCAAACGACTATGAGCCGTCACTGGATGCCGGGAGAGTGCTGTTCGTGCCCGCAGGAGACGTGCTGTCGGAGGACAGTGGTGAACCGCTGCTTCGTGAGGGCGCGGGCCAGCCCGGCCGTGAAGCTTCTCTGGTCTCGCGAATTGTTGGACTCTTTGGAGTCGTGCCGCGCGGGCAATCAGCAGCCGCGCTTGAGCATCCCCATCGAGTTTTTCCGAAGCGCGGCTTCGACTGGGAAGTATTCCCCACCCTCTACGCGTCAGCGCCTGATGCGGAGTCGCTTTGGTTGCCGGACAGCGCGCAGCATTTTGAGTTCAACCATGAGGCAGATTGGGACAGCTATTTTGAGTTCCGCCGCGTGGTCATGGCGTGCCCGAGGTGGAATTGGTTGGTCCAAATGTTCGGCTTTGCCAACGAGCAGCAAGAGGACATGCAGCCGCTGGTTGATGTGGCGTCGGGCCGCCGCAGCCTAAACGAGTTCAAAGATTGGTTGATGCTGTTTGCACTGAACTCGGCTTGTAAAGGTCTGGCGCCCGAGGCTGTTTGCTATTACTTCTGGATTCATCGCGATGATCTGGCGAGTGGGAACTTCGATGAGGTGTGGCTGTGCACACAGCAGGATTAGACGGGGGGCGGATGACCTGGCCCAACAAGCGGATTGAGCCAATGAGGAGGAGCGCGTTCAGCTTTGTCTCGCATCCGGACGCTTTTGCCGCGCTCCTCCTCATGGCGCATCCCCAACGTTATGTGGCGTTAATAGCATTTGAACTATGAGCAAGCGTCTCCCACTCGTGTTGGAACTATTCGGCGCGGCCCTTTGTACCGGGGCGGGCGTCTTTTTGGCGTCAGGTTCATCCTCGCTCTTTTGGGTCGGCGGATGGTTCTGCAGCGGGCTTGCGCTTATCTTCTGGCGGCGCTGGAGAGTGATGGCGGTCGTGAGTGCTGTCATTGCTGCCCTTCTGTTGTGTGCAGGCCAGGTCGAGGCATTGGTCAAGGGGAGGGGAAGCTCGTGGGACCTAGGGTTCTGGTTGTGCTTAGTGCTGCTCGCAGTGAGTGGCGTGGTGCTTGAATTGCGGCGCACCCGAAAGCACAAGGCCACAGACGCCCGGCAGGATAGCGCCGCATAACCCCGCTGACTGGAGGGGACGGGAACCAGCCAGTTCGCTCAGAGAGCAATCGGACGTCAGCGGCGGACGCCCCTCGGCGCTCACCTTGAATGTTAACATGAAACGAGGCTTCGCCTTGCCCCTTGGGTGCAGCAATCTGAGCGACCGCATTCGCGTCGTTTCTGCGCGGGGGACCGACTTGGGAGTCCTGAGCGTCGCCGAAGCCCAGAATCTCGCCAGGGAGCAGGATGCAAATCTGGTTCAGATAGCTCGCGGTAACGGCATGCGGGTTTTCAGGCTTGTCGATACGGCCCTGAGGAGCACATTGCGGAAGAAGAAGTGAGATGTACGCCTGCCAACTTTACGTCGGAGCGAATGGTGGCGGGCGAAGCCGGCCAGCTCCGTAGGAGCGACATGTTTATAGAAAGCGCATCCAGCCAGAATCCGCTTAAGCCCCGTAGGGGCGGCATGTTGTCTTCAGCGCGCTTCCGTGCCGCTCCTACGGACCTGTCCCGATCCGTCGCCGCAGCCAACGCCCGGAGAGCGCCTCAGCTTGAATCGAAAGCCCATGGCCCGGCGGCTGCTCTCAGCGTTGGGCAGCGTAAGCACGTATGAAGACCTACATTCGCAAGAGCCTCGGAGTGGTCGTGGTGGCTGCGTCACTGCTGGCCGTTTTGGCCCTTCGTCTTTCTGGCACGCCGCTGGTGTCGGTGACCAGTTGGCACAGTGACTCATCCGCGGATGGTTTCATAACATTTGGAGGGTTTGAGGTGCACTGGCCCTTGCTGGCGGCCTGCGCCGCCGGCGCTCTTGGCCTGGTTGCTATTGCCTGGCCAGAGCGGCGACCACCAAAGTTGCAGCAATGACAGCAGCGCCCAACCACCGGCCTGGAGCGATCGCGGGCTGGCGCGTCCTGCTCAGAAGTCCACGCCGAGGCGGGTCTGAGCGATGAACATGTGCCCGTTCCAGGGGCCGCCCGAGACGCGGCCGGTGCCGCAGTTGAACATCCACCGCACGTTGGGGTTCAGATACCAGTTCAGGCCCGCCATGAAGAGATTGAGCCGCCCGCCCTGAACGTAGCGGTCGTCCAGGTCCGTATAGGAGAACCGGCAGGCTAGCTCCACGGCACCCCAGGCGCCGCCCCGGCCGAAATCGAAGTTACGCCGGGGAACCAGGCGCCTGAACGCGCCGGAAGTCGTGTCGTAGGGCCGGCTCTCGCCGGTCAGATACCAGCTTGCCTGGGCGTAGAAGCCGCCGAAGTTCAGCGCGGTGTTGTTGGTTCCCTGCACGCGCGAGTAAATCCACTCGCCTTGCGCCGAGAACGGGCCATCCACCCAGGCGATCTCGCCGCCGACGGTTGCGGCGCCGGTGGCGTCAATGTCGCCCGTATCAATGATGATCGGCGCGATAAAGCTCTCCGGGCGGGACTGGTAGCGGATGTCCCCCGTGACCGAGTACTGATAGCTGGCGCTGAACCCGACGTG
>DATKNZ010000137.1:0-4500 GCA_035541055.1 Candidatus Acidiferrum sp.
AGCGTCGCCGTCAGTGACCAGAAAGCCCTCTGCTTGCAGGTCACCCAGCGTGTCCGCAAAACGCGAGGCCACATCCACCCCGAACTTCTTCTGGAAGTAGGCGCGGCTGATTTGGCCCAGCTTGAACTGCAGCACGATCTCCCGGATAAGCCGTTCTTCCGGCGTCGGCGTCAGGGCCCGGCAAAGAGGCAGCCGCCCTTCGCGCAGCATGGCGACGTATGGCTCGAAGTCGTGCTGGTTCTGGAAGTGTGTTCCGCCCACGTGCGAGAACGAGGCCACGCCCAGGCCCACCAGGTCGGCCCCGCGCCACAGGCTGTCCCGGTAAACAAAATGCGTCCGCTCCGGCTCCTTCACGGCCGTGTAGCCGCTGGCGATTTTGTAGCCGGCGCGTTCCAGTTCCGCGAACGCGTAGCGCACCCACTCACGCTTTGTGTTCCAATCCGCCACCGGCGCCACGAGGCGCCCCTGGGCCTTCATCTCCTGGTAGATGTGCGTGTTGTAGGGAACCTCCATCTGGTAGATGGTCACGCTGTCGGGCGCCAGCTCGATGGTCTGGCGCACGCAGTCGCGCCAGTTGGCCTCCGTTTCCTCCACCATGCCCGCGATCAGGTCAATGTTGACCTGCGGAAAATCCAGCTCGCGGGCAAAATTGTAGGCGCGGCGAATCTCCCGCGAGCGGTGCGCCCGCCCGTTGATGTCGAGGACATGATCATTGAAGTTCTCGACTCCCAGGCTCAAGCGGGTGACACCCAGGTCGCGGATGACCTTAAGCTTGTGGTCGGTGAGCGTACCCGGCTCGCATTCAAAGGTCACCTCCTGGGCCTCGTCCCAGGGAAGCACCGCCTTCATCTGGCCGGCGAGGTGCTGCAGTTGCGCCTCCGAGAGGTAGGACGGGGTGCCGCCGCCGAAATAGACGAACTGCGGCTTCCGCCCGCCGATGAAAGGCTGGGCCGCGTAAAGCTGAAGCTCGCGGACCGCCAAATCCAGGTAACCCTTGATGGCCGTGGAATCCTTGTCGGTATAGACGCGGAAGTAGCAGAAGTGGCAGCGCTTACGGCAGAACGGGATGTGCAAGTAGAGGCCCAGCGGGGTTCCTGGCGCCGGCGCCCGCTTCAGCGCCGCCGTGGCCTCGCCAAGGCGCTCGGGCTGCCAGAAGGAAAAGGGGGGGTAGTTGGCGACAAAATAGTTGCCCACAGTGGTCTCTTTGGCCACCGGTGCAGGCGCGGGTTGTCCGGGCAACGTTGCTGTACTCATAAAGCAGTCGGCAAACACCTGCCCGGTCCGGGTCCACCGGCCCGGGCGCGGAAAGCATAGCCCCGCTACCAATGTATTTCAATAATTTACCGAATGAACTCGCCTTACTTCCTTGGTCACGTCCAATTCTCGCTGGCGCACCCACCGCAGGCTGGGTATATTACCCCGTCAACTCCATAGCTTTTGGCTCATGAGCCCATTCAAGCATTCAGGCGGATGCAGTGGACGGGGCGGCGGTCTTCCGGGCAGGGGGCGGCGCCGGCAAGGGTTGTGCGCATTCACGTTGATCGAACTGCTGGTGGTCATTGCCATCATAGCCATACTGGCGGCGCTGCTTCTGCCTGCCTTGGCCAGCGCGAAGCAGAAGGCCTGGACCGTCGGCTGCCTCAACAACCTCAAGCAGTTGACGACGTGCTGGCATCTTTATGCGAACGATAACAATGACGTGCTGGCGCCGAATGACTCGGTCATGTACGTGACCGACGTCGCCTGGAAAACCAACATTTCGTGGTGCCCCGACCACGCCAATGTTGACACCAACACGACCGACCTGCGCAGCGGCGTCCTGTTCCAGTACAACACCTCCGTCGCCATCTATCACTGTCCGGCGGACAAATCCACCGTCACGGGCGCGGACGGGCAGTCCACAGGCGTTCTCAGGAACCGCAGCTACAATATGAGCCAGTCGGCCAATGGTTATCCTGAATTGATGATGATGCCGGCCCCGATCAATGCTCCCCTGCCGGCCTGGAAGAAGTTCTGCGACATCCAGTTGCCGGTGCCCAGCCAGTTATTCGTCTTCATTGACGAGAACCCCGACACCATGCTCGATTCGCAGTTCGGAAACCCGGTGGGAATGCCGTTCTACGACTCTGACTGGTGGGATGAGCCGGCGGACCGCCATTCTTGCGGCGGTTGCCTGTCGTTCGCCGATGGACACGTCGAGCGATGGGGTTGGAGGGCGCCGAAAGTGGTTCAATACATCGGCCAGCCGCCGACGCCCGCGGAGTTGCCGGATTATCAGCGCGTGCAGGGCGCGATGAAGATGTGGTCGGGTAATTAGCGCCGGCACCTCTCGGGCGGAGCCGGGTCGCGGCAGGACCGGCTAAGCCGTATCCATGCAGCTGGTTTCGGGGAGCACACGCGCCCTCGCCGGCTGGAGCCGGGCTGGCATCGGTCACTAAACGGTTAGCCGCGTAAGCCCTGCCTGTTTTCCGCGGGGGCGCGGAAAACCGCACGCGAGGGCGCGTGCGCTCCCCTTCACCAACTGAATCGTTACGGCTACGGAACACGCAACACGCAACACGGGCGGGCGAGAGGCGTCCTCACCTTGCAGCCTTTCTTCGTCCCCCGGATCATGCCGTCGGCCTCACGATAAAGTGTGCACGGTGACGATCTCGTGGATCAGCCAGTCATTCTTCACCTTGATCAGCCGCAGTCTTAGCTCTTGCAGGTAATCGTCCCGCTGGCCGCTCGGATATACCGCCTGTCCCCGGATGGTAACGTTGACGGTTGCGCTCTGGTTGCCTGGGTCGAGGACGACCTTAACATCCGGCAGTTCGATCCTCAGGCTGCTCAGGTTCTGGCGCGCAAGCAGGCTCGCGGTGTTCAGCTCGTCCAGCCCATTGATATTATGCTGTCCGCCGGGCACGTCTAACATCACCTGCACGTTCGTGGTGAAGAAGGCCGAGAGCGAAGTGGCTTTCCAGGCGTGCGTCATCAGGCCTTGTCCGGGTCCAAACGACGCCTCCTGTGCCAGGGCCCGCAGCCGGTTGCGGATGGCTTGCTCCGGGCTTTGAAAGAACAGGGTCCACCCCCAATAGCCCAGCCCGACCAGCGCCGCGAGCAGGAGGACGCGCTTCAACCAGACCTTCATAAGAGAACCGTGCCCACAAAGTAGTCGCGGGTCGGACGCCCCTTTTCGTGCCCGCGGAACCAGGTATCGCGGTTGTCACCGACGACGAAATACTGGTCAGGTCCAAGTTGGCCGATGTCGGACTCCCAGTGGCCCTGGAGCTTCACGTAGGGTTCGGCCATCGGCTGGCCATTGATATAGAGCTGGCCGTCGTGGAACGCCACCGTTTCGCCCGGCAGGCCGACGATGCGTTTCAAATACATCACGTGCTCGCCGGCAATGAGCCGGATGGCCACAACGTCCCCGCGCTGGGGCGCCCGAAGCTTGTAAGCCAGGCGATTGATCAGATGGATGCTGCCGTCCTTGTAGGTAGGCAACATGCTGATCCCCTCCACACGAATGGGGACCAGGACAAACGCGCGCATCGCAAGGCAGATCCCCACCAGGATAACGATCCGCACGAGCGTTCGCTTGGGATGACGGCCAATCAGCGCCGTGCGCCACCCGTTCGGGCGTTGCGGCGCTTCCAGCTTGGTATCCATTAGAGCACTCGGTCTTCTACACAGGGGTGCGCCCCGTCACGGACCGCGAGGAGCCCTTGCCTAAGTGCCCCGGTTCGCAGTCCAGCGGCAGTGTCGAAACAGGCTCCCGGTAAATCAAGCCCGGAAAAGGGCGCGGAGAATCTGCTTGAGCAACGCTGTTGCCCGGCGTAGGAGATGCTGATGCCGATACATCTGCCACCTCTCTCGAGGCGCCGGTTCCTGGCGCGCGTTGCCGCCGCCGCGGCCGGCCTCGCGCTGGGCCCCGAATTGCTGGCTGCCGACCGGCGTACGGACGAGGATTCCTGGGCGCTGTTGTCTGACATCCATATTGCCGCCGACCCTGCCGCCGTGGCACGCAAGGTCAATATGACGGACCACCTGACACGCGTGACGCGGGAGGTGCTGGCGTTGCCGAACCGACCGGCCGGCCTGTTCGTGGTCGGCGATTGCGCCTTCAACAGCGGTGAGGTTGCCGATTACGCCCACGTGGCCGGCTTGCTGGAGCCGATTCGGAAGGACCAGACGCCGGTGCACCTCGCGCTGGGCAATCACGACAACCGCGACCGCTTCTGGCAGGCGCTGCACGACGAGAAGGCCGCCAAACGGCCTGTCGCCGACCGGCAGACGGCCCTCATAAGGACGCCGCGCGCGAACTGGTTCGTGCTGGACTCGCTGGAGAAGACGCTCTCCACGCCGGGCATCCTCGGGCAGGAACAGTTGGACTGGCTGGGCAAGGCGCTCGACGCCAATGCGGATAAGCCCGCCCTGGTGCTGGTGCACCATAACCCCGGCGCTTTTGCCACGATCGGAGGGCTGAAAGATTCCGAAGCGCTGTTTGGCGTCATCCGC
>DATKNZ010000138.1:0-16211 GCA_035541055.1 Candidatus Acidiferrum sp.
TCCATCCTCTCACCTGACCAGTTGGCGGGCCTGGCACAGTTCCAAACAAATCAACTGCGGCTCACCCGTGCCAGCTTCGACGCGATGAAGGGGATGTTCGGGGCGGGGCAGACGGCGGAGGCGAGCGGGGCGGGGCAGTAGAGCAGGAGTTCTGGTTGCTGGACGAGAAGGCGGCGAAGGCCGAAGGCCGAAATCCGAGGGCCGAAAGAAGGCTGAAGCCCGAAACCCGAAGCGGCTTGGCGCACAAGAGTGGACTACCTCAACGCAGAGACGCAGAGAGCGCAGAGGTACGCAGAGAAGCTGGCAGCAAAGAGTTTATCTTCTCTGCGTACCTCTGCGCTCTCGGCGTCTCTGCGTTAAAAAAGGTGCCAGCCGTTGGCTTCGGGTTTCGGATTTGGGCCTTCTTTCGGCCTTCGGATTTCGGCCTTCGGATTTGGCTGCCATGCTTGACGCAAGGCCGCCGCAATCAAGCTTGCCTGCCCACGCTCACCCGGTAGGTTGCCGCGATATGTATTGTAAATGGATGCTATTTGTGGTCGCGGCCACGATGATTGGGACCGTAACCACCCTGGGGCAGGCAACCAGCCAGACCGATCGGCTGCGCGAGTTCCGGAAGCGAGCGGCGAAGTTTAACTGCGTCATCACCCTGCCGCAGTTCGAGAGGACCACGAACGGGGTGCGGGGCGCGGTGAAGCAAACCATCGCAGTGGGCAAGGCCGCGCTCGACCGCATTGGGGCGTTGAACCCGCGCGAGGTCACCTTCGATAACACGGTGCGCGCCCTGGACGATGTCGGGTACGAGATCAGCCTGGCGGACGACCGGCTGTCGCTGATGAAGGAGACCAGCCCGAGCGCCTCCATGCGCGACGCGGCGACCGAGGCGCTTAAGCAGTTGGAGGAATGGGAGGTGGGGCTGGACTATCGCGAGGACGTCTATGCGGCCCTCAAGGCCTACGCGGACAAAAAGCCCAGGCTCACGGGCGAGGACGCCAAGGTCCTGGAAGAAACCATGCGGGATTTCCGGCGGGCGGGGCTGGAGCTGCCCAAGCCGCAGCGCGATGAGGTCGAGCGCATGCGCAAGGAACTGACCCGCCTCATGACGGATTTCGAGTCCAATGTGACCAAGGCCGAGAAGGCGGTGCCGTTCACCAAAGCGGAGCTGGAGGGCGTGCCCGAGAGCTTCCTCGGCCAGATCAAGACCGGGCCAGACCAATACACCGTCATGGCGAACGTGACGTGGCAGTATATCAGCGTGATGGATAACGCGCGGCGCGAGGACACCCGCAAGCGGCTGCTCGTGGAGCACGACAACCTGGCACGGGCGCAGAACATCCCGCTGCTGGAGAAGATCCTGCCGCTGCGGGACGATATCGCCCACAAGCTAGGCTATAAGAGCTGGGCGGACTACCAGACCGAGGTCAAGATGGCGAAGAACGCCGCGACGGTTACGGCCTTCCTGGAGAAGCTGAAGACGGGGCTGCAGCCGAAGTTTGACTCGGAGTTGGCCGAGTTCCGGCAGCTCAAGATCAAGGAGACGGGGGACACCAACGCGCAGATCATGATCTGGGACTGGCGCTACTACGTGAACCAGCTCAAGAAGCAGCGGTATTCGGTGGATGCGGAGCAGTTGCGGGTGTTCTTCCCCTACCAGCGCGTGCTGGACGGGATGTTTGCCATCTACCAGAGCATTTTCGGGCTGAAGTTCGAGCGCGTCGAGCCGCCTTACAAGTGGGTCAATGACCTGCAGCTCTATGCGGTCTCGGACGCGAAGACGGACGAGCCGCTGGGGCTGTTCTACCTCGATATGTTTCCGCGCGAGGGCAAATACAATCACTTTGCCCAGTTCCGGGTGATCGAAGGCAAGCTGCTGGCCAGCGGCAAATACCAGCGGCCGACCGTCGCGCTGATCTGCAACTTCCCCTCGCCGACACCGGGCAAGCCGTCGCTTCTGTCGCACACGGACGTCGAGACGCTGTTCCATGAGTTCGGGCACGCGATGCATTCAATTATGACGCGCGCAAGGTATGGGCGATTCTCGGGCACGAGCGTGCCTGGGGATTTCGTCGAGGCGCCGTCGCAGATGCTGGAGAACTGGGTGTGGGACAAGAAGGTGCTGGACAGCTTTGCGGCCGACTACCGTGACCCGGGGAAGAAGATACCGGCCGAGATACTGGCCAAGCTGCAGGAGGCGAAGCTGGCGACGGAGGGGACGCGCTATCGCCGGCAGCTTGGGTTCGCCTTGCTGGACATGGCGCTGCACACGCAGATTCACGACAGCAACGCGAAGGAAGCGCTGCCGCTCTCGAACGAGGTGTTCAGCAAGGTCTTTATGCCCGTGGCGCCGGATACCGCATTCGTGGCGTATTTTGGGCACCTGATGGGCTACGACGCGGGGTATTACGGCTACGCATGGGCGGATGCGATCGCGGCGGATATGGCGACGGTCTTTGCGCAGGCGCCCGGCGGCTACTTCGACCAGGCTGCGGGGCGGCGCCTCCGGGCAGAGGTGTATGAGCAGGGGGATTCGCGCGATGTGAACGTCTCGATCGAGAAGTTCCTGAGTCGGCCGCGCTCGATTGATCCGTTTCTGAAGAAGCTCGGCATCGAGCCGAAGTAGGAGAGCCGCGGGCAATTGATTCTTGCCCGCCGGCATTCCGTGCGATAAGCTTAGCCCACAAGCGCGGTTGCATAAATTATGGAGACGGTTTTTGAGAACATGGAGCGGTCAGGCGGTGTCATTGCGCGCGAGCGGGCGTTGCGACATCTAAAGATGCTAGCCCGAGAGGCGGAAGGGCTGATGAAGGTCACCGCCGGAGATTTGAGCGACACGGCCCGGCAGGCGCGCGCCCGGCTGGGCACTGCGCTCGAGTCTGCACGACAGACCTGCAGCGAACTGCAGGACCAGGTGGTCGCTTCGGCGCGCAAGGCCGACAGCGTGGTTCGGGAGAATCCGTACGCGTGCGTGGGCGTGGCATTCGGTTTGGGGTGCCTGATAGGCGTTCTGGTCGCCCGAAAATAGGGCGGGCGTTAATATTGACGCGCGGGGAGCTGATTCGAGGAAGGAAGCTGAATGGACGCTGTTTTGCCCGGGAGGCCTTATCCACTAGGGGCCACCTGGGACGGTGAGGGGGTGAATTTCGCGCTGTTCACGGACGCGGCCGAGCGCGTCGAGCTTTGCCTGTTCGACTCGCCGGAGGACAAGCGCGAGGCCAAGCGGATCATGCTGCCGGAATGCACGCATAACATCTGGCATGCCTACGTTACGGGGGTCCAGCCGGGGCAGTTGTATGGCTACCGGGTGCATGGTCCGTACGATCCCAACGCGGGTCATCGTTTCAATCCGAGCAAGCTCCTCCTGGACCCTTATGCCAAGGCGATCGGGCGCCCGCTCCGATGGGCGGATGAACTGTTCGGCTACAAGCTGGGCGACCAGGCGCAGGACCTTTCGATAGATAAGCGGGACAGCGCGGCCTTCGCGCCGCTGGGGGTTGTCATAGATCCGGCTTTCGACTGGGGCGGGGATCGCTCGCCGGGCTGGCGCTGGCGGGAGACGATCATTTACGAGACGCATGTGAAGGGTTTCACGATGCGCCACCCAGAAGTGCCCGAGAAGCTGAGAGGCAAATACGCGGGGCTGGCTTCGGACCCCGCGATTGGGCACTTGAAGAAAATGGGGATCACGGCGGTGGAGCTGATGCCGATCCACCACTTTGTGCATGACCGGCCGCTGGTTGAGAGGGGACTGTCCAATTACTGGGGCTATAACACGCTGGGATTTTTCGCGCCGGAGCCCGGGTATGCCGCGGCGGCGGCGCCGCTCGAGGCGGTGCGCGAGTTCAAGACGATGGTCAAGGCGCTGCACCGGGCGGGCATCGAGGTCATCCTGGACGTGGTATATAACCACACCGCGGAGGGCAACCAACTCGGGCCAACGCTCTCGTTCCGGGGCATTGACAACGCGGCGTATTACCGGCCGGCGGACAAGGACCACCGTTTTTACCAGGACTACACCGGCTGCGGGAACACGCTGAACATGACCACGCCCAGTGTGCTCCAGCTTATCATGGACAGCCTGCGCTACTGGATCACCGAGATGCATGTGGATGGGTTCCGGTTTGACCTGGCGGCGGCCCTGGCCCGTGAGTTCCACGCCGTGGACCGGCTGGGGGCGTTCTTCGATATCATCCATCAAGACCCCATGATTTCGCAGGTGAAGCTGATCGCCGAACCTTGGGACCTGGGCGAGGGCGGCTACCAGGTTGGCAACTTCCCGGTGGGGTGGACCGAGTGGAACGGCAAATACCGCGACGCGGTGAGGCGCTTCTGGAAGGGCGACCAGGACGTGATGAGCGAACTGGCGACGCGCCTGTGCGGCAGCAGCGACCTCTACGCGTCCAGCTCGCGGCGCCCGTCGGCCAGCATTAACTTTGTCACAGCGCACGACGGGTTCACGTTGAACGACCAGGTCAGCTACGACCGCAAGCACAACGAGGCCAACGGCGAGGAGAACCGCGACGGCAATGACAACAACCTGTCGTGGAACTGCGGCGCCGAGGGCCCTACGGACGACCCGGCGATCCTGGAGCTGCGCGAGCGGCAGAAGCGCAACTTCCTGGCCACCCTGCTCTTCTCCCAGGGCGTGCCCATGATCAGCGGGGGCGACGAAATTGGCCGGACGCAGAACGGCAACAACAACGCCTACTGCCAGGACAATGAGATCTCGTGGTACGACTGGAAGCTGGATGCGCCCCGGCAGGCGCTGCTGGAGTTCACGCGCCGGCTGATCGCGTGCCGACGCGACCACCCGAGCCTGCGGCGCCACAAGTTCTTTCAGGGGCGGCCCATCCGCGGCGGCGAGGTGAAGGACCTGGTGTGGCTGCGGCCCGACGGCGAGGAGATGACGGACGAAGAGTGGGGGGCGGGCTGGCAACGCACGCTCGGCATGCGGCTAGACGGCGACGCACTGGACGTGCTGGACGAGCGAGGTCGCCGCATCAAGGACGACACGTTCCTGCTGCTGCTCAATGCGCATCACGAGCCGGTGCAGTTCATGCTGCCGGCGTTCGTGTCGGATGCCCAATGGACGATCCTGTTCGACACCCGTCGCCCGGAACTTGCGCCGGAGCAGGAGAAAGTGGCGGGGCACCAGGCGGTGGAGCTTGGCGACCGGTCCCTCATGATGCTCATGCTGGTGCAGTAAAGGGGCAGATGACCGTTCCTTCCTCGACTTACCGCTTTCAGTTCAACAAGGATTTCACCCTGCGGCAAGCCAAGGACCTGGTTCCCTACCTCCACAAGCTCGGGATCAGCCACATCTATGCTTCCCCGCTGCTGAAGGCCTGCCCGGGTAGCACGCACGGATATGACATCTGCGACCATTCCCTGCTCAACCCGGAGATCGGCACGGAACGGGAGCTGGAGGAGTTGGTGGGCACGCTGCGCAGCCACGACATGGGCCTGGTGCTGGACATCGTGCCCAATCACATGGGCATCTGCGGACGCCACAACGCGTGGTGGTGGGATGTGCTCAAGCATGGGCGCAACAGCGCCTTCGCGGGGTACTTCGATATCGAGTGGGACTCGCCCGATCCGCGCCAGCGGGGGAAGGTGCTCACGCCGGTGCTGGGCGACACCTACGGCCATGTGCTGGAGCGCAAGGAACTGCGCCTGGCGCGGGAGGACGGGGAGGTGCTTCTTGCCTACGTCGACAAGCGGTTCCCGCTCGCGCCCGAGAGCCTGCCCAGCCCCGAGCCGGACGCCGAGGAACTTGAAAGGCTCAACGGCGACCTGGATGCCCTCGATGCCGTCATCCAGAAGCAGCACTATCGCCTGGCCGACTGGCACCGCGGCGACTCCGAGCTGAACTATCGCCGCTTCTTCAACATCTGGACATTGCCCGGCATCCGCATCGAGGACCCTCGGGTATTCGGGGCGGCGCATGCGCTGGTGCTGAGCTGGTACGCCAAGGGATGGATTGACGGCTTCCGCGTGGACCACCCGGACGGGTTGCGCGACCCGACGGAATATTTGAAACGGCTGCGAGCCGCGGCTCCCGAGGCCTGGATTGTGGCGGAGAAAATCCTGCAGCCGGGCGAATCGGTCCCTGAGGAGTGGCCCGTCGCCGGCACGACGGGCTACGAGTTCATGCGGCGGGTGACCGAGCTGTTCGTTGACCACAGGGCGGAGAAGCCGCTGACGGACGTCTATGTTGATTTTACGGGCGAGCCGACGGACTACGGGGCCGTGGTGCGGGAGAAACAGCGGCTCGTGCTGGGCCGGCTGTTCGAGGCGGAGGTCAACTGGCTGACGCGGATGCTGTTGCGCGTGGCGGCCCGGCATTGGCGCTACCGCGACCTGGCGGAGGCGGACCTGCGCGAGGCGCTGATAGACGTGGCGGCGCGGCTGCCGGTCTATTGCACCTACGTGCAGGCGCACCTGGGACGCGTGCCCGAGGCGGATGCCGCGGTGATTGCCGAGACGGTCTCCTGGGGGCGGCACCGGCGCCGCACCTTGCCGCCCGAGGCGTTTGACTTTATCGAAGACCTGCTCCTGCTCCGGTTGCGGGGCGAGCTGGAGCAGGAATTCGTGGTGCACTTCCAGCAGCTCACGGGGCCCACGATGGCCAAGGGCGCGGAAGACACGGCATGCTACTGCTTCAACCGGCTGCTTGCGCTCAATATCGTGGGCGGCGATCCGAGCCGCTTCGGCATGTCGCCGGAGGAGGTCCACGAGCGCTTTCAGCAGGCGCAGGAGCGCTGCCCGCATGCGATGCTGACCACCTCCACGCATGACACCAAGCGCAGCGGCGATGTCGGCATGAGGCTGTGCGTTCTTTCGGAGGTGCCGCAGGATTGGCGGCGCACGGTGTTCCGCTGGTCGGCCCTCAACGCGAAGCATCGCCGCGGCGAGTGGCCCGACCGCAATATGGAGTATTTCTACTACCAGACCCTCGTGGGCGCCTGGCCGCTGTCGCTGGAACGCGCGCTTCCTATCATGGAGAAGTCCGCCCACGAAGCCAAACAGCACACCTCGTGGACGCGGCCGGACCCGGAGTATGACACCGCCCTGCGCGGTTTCGTGACCGGCACCCTGCGCGATCCCCAGTTCGTGGCGGAGGTAGAGCGATTTGTCGCCCAGTTGCTGGAGCCCGGACAAGTCAACTCACTGGCCAGCACGCTGCTGAAGCTGACCGCGCCGGGCGTGCCCGACACTTACCAGGGCGAGGAGCTTTGGGAGCTGAGCCTGGTGGATCCCGACAACCGGCGCCCGGTGGACTTTGCGACCCGCCAGCGGTGGCTGGATGAGCTGGAAAGGCTATCAGTCGAACAGGTATGGCGACGCCGTGATGAAGGGGTGCCCAAGCTTTGGCTGATTTGGAAGGTCCTGCCGTTCCGGCGCAGCCACCGCGAGCTGTTCGGGGCAGAGAGCAGCTACCAGCCGCTTCCCGCCCAAGGGCCGCAGGCGGCGCGCGCATTTGCTTTTGCCCGCGGCGGGCGCATCGTCACGCTGGTGCCCCGGCTGGTGACGGGGCTGCGCAACGGCTGGGGCGAAACCACCCTGCGGTTGCCGGAAGGCCGATGGCGCAATGAGTTGACCGGAGAGGAGGTCACCGGGGGCGAACGCCACGTTGGCGAACTGCTGCGCCAGTTCCCGGTGGCTCTGTTCTCAAAGGGATAGTTGCTATCCCCCGTGCGCGAAGCTCGGGTAGTCGGTCATGCCGCCGTCCACGTAGATCGTGCCCCCCGTCACATAGGAGGCGATGTCGGAGACCAGCACGACCACCATGTTCGCGATGTCCTGGGGTTCCCCGACCCTGCCCAGCGGTATCTTCTCCAGTAAATCCTTCAGCCCCGCAGGGTCGCCCCAGACTGACTTGTTGATCGGCGTCTTGATGGCCCCGGGCGCGACGGCCAGCACGCGCACGCCATGAGGCGCTGCCTCCTGGGCCAGCGACCTTGTCATCATGCCCAACCCCGCCTTGCTCGCGGTGTAGGCGCTGTAGCCCGACCAGGCGATCTTCTCGTGCACCGAGGAGATGCTGAGAATTACCCCGTTCTTTTGCCGCACCATCCGCTGCAGCGCCTCGCGCGCGCAGTAGAAGGCGCCGAACAGGTTTACCTCGATGACCTTGCGCCAGGCGTCCGGCGCCGCTTCCCAGCCGAAGGCGCGCTCGCCATCAATGCCCGCATTATTGATGAGGACATCAATGCCGCCCCAGGCCTTGTCCATCTGGCGGAACATGTCCCTGACGGCGTCCGGGTTGGAAACATCGGCCTGAAGTGGCAGGGCATGGGGGTGCTGTTGCTGAATGCGCCTGGCTACCGCTTGGGCGCCACCGGGGTTCGTGCGGTAATTGATCCCCACTTTCGCTCCCGCTTCCCCCAGCGCCGACGCGATGGCCGCGCCAATGCCCGAACTGCCGCCCGTTACGAGGGCGCGCCTGCCGTCCAGTTTTATTGTCATCCAAACCTCCTGACCCACCATCCTTCAGCCGGAGCAGCCCCGCAACTGCCGCCGCAACGGCGGACCGGCCGCCTGGCATGCTTATGAGGGCCTTGCGTATCCCCGGCTATTGCCCCGTGTGTCTCCCATGTGGGTCGACCCACATGGGAGACACACCGGGGGAACGCAAGAACGTCAAGCGATACACCAGCCTGCCTGCGGGGGCTAGGCGGCAAGAGGAAGGACTCCGTAAACCGCTGGCCTATAGCTACTTGCGCCGCCGGCTCCCGTCACCTTCGCCCGGCGCGCAGTCTTAGCCGGGCGAAATCTTCGAGGTATTGGGCGCGATCGCCGCTGAGGTATTGCCCGGGCAGGTAGCGCTTGTCCGAGCAGGCAAGCACGGCGGCCAGTTCCTGCAGCTTGAGCAACTCGGGGTCAAGCGGGTCTATGAACGAGTTCACCGCTTCCTCGAGGTCGGCGCGCTGCACATCGTCGTCGCGTTTGGCCAGCACGGCCCGCTCCTTGCCCCGGATCAGGATGGACTCGACATCGCTGCCCGTGAGGGGGCGCGCGCCGAGAGTCTCGCGGATGTAAGCGAGGATCGGGTCGGAAAGCGTGATCTTCTCCACCTTGGCGACCGTGGTGAACAGGTCCAGCACGTCATCCGGTCCCTGGGCAGGGAACAGGGGAATGCAAAGACCAAACCGGCCCTGGCGCTTCATGTCAATGGCCAGCAGGTCGGGCCGGGAGGTCATGGCCACCCACAGCTCGCGCCCGCGCAAAGTGGAATCGCCTATGTGTGCCGCGAAGGCCGCGAACACGCGCGAGGACACGCCGCTGTCATCGTCTCCCTGGCGATCGCCGAACACGGCGTCCGCCTCGTCCACCACGACGATCACCGGGCCGAGCGCGCGGATGGTCATCAGGATGCGGGCCTGCTGGCGCTCGGTGTCGCCGACCCACTTGGAGCGGAACTCGCCCATTTCCATGACGGGCAGCCCGCACTCGCTGGCGAAGCAGTCTATGAGGAAGGACTTGCCCACGCCCACACGGCCCGGGACCAACACCCCGCGCTCCAGCACATCGCCTTTGCCGTTGCGGATGAGCCACGCCAGCTCGCGCAGCCGCTTCTTGGCGGCGACGTGCGTGGCGACCAGGTCCAGGGTCACGCCCGCCCGGGGATCCTTGAAGCGCACCAACCCCTGGCAGTATTCCTCGATCAGCCGTTTCTTGCTGGAAGTGACGTGTTCCTGGGTGACGCGGATGCCGTTGCGGACCGCCTCAGCGAGGAAGTGCCGGATGCGCAGCAAGTTCAGCCCCGAGGTGCGCGCCGCCAGCTCCTCGGGCGTGAAATCGCTCCAGGCCGCGAACGCCTTGCCCTCCGCCATTTCCTCCGCCCAGCCTGACTGCAGGAAGCGCAGCCGCTCGTCGGCGTCGGGCAGGTCAATGCGCACCTGGGCCACATACGGATTCTGCAGCAGCCGCGCGCTGAGTTCGTCGGCTGACTCGGTAACCAGCACGACGCCAATGTCCAGGCGCGCGAGTTCCGGCGCGGCCGCCCACTTGAGAAACGTAACCAGGTTCATGCGTTCCTCCATGCTCGCGTTGGCCTCCTCGCAAGCCGGGATCAACTTCTCCGGGAAATCGATCACTAATGTTATCCCGTGCCACTTCTCCTTCTCATCGGCTACGCGCAGGAAGAAACGGCGAAGCAGCGGCGCCAGGTGCAGCAGGTCCCGCGGGGGGCCGGAGGAATGGTAGTTTGTGTTCTCGACCTCGTCGTAAACCGCCAGCCATTCGAAGAAGCGCTTCTGCATGTCGGCGGAGCCGAAGGTGAGGCCATCGCTGATGTCGTAGAACAGCAGGCAGGCACGCTCCGGGAAGAGCCGGCGCACGAGGAACGTCTTGAGCGGCACGTAGTCCACGTGCGAATTATCCTGCACGGGGAAGAGGTCGAAGATGTTGCCGTGCAGGATGAACAGCGAGTAAGTGCCGCCATTCCACCGGCGGGCCAGTTCGAGGGCCCAGCCTTTCAGCGGAAGGCGGGTTTGAGGGGTGGTAGGGGGCGAGACTGGAGCGGCAGATTCAGTTTTCATGGGGTGAGGAGGAAAGGCCGAAATCCGAAGGCCGAAATCCGAAAGAAGGCCGAAGGCCGAAACCCGAAGGCCGAAAGCACAATCCGATCGAAGGCACAGCTACCGCCCAGGACGCTGCCCATTCGGCCTTCGGATTTCGGGCTTCTTTCGGGATTCGGCCTTCGGCCTTCGGGTTTCATCACTGTTGCCTTTGCCGTCCCGGGTAGCTCTTCTTAAACGGCACGTTCTGGATGACCGGCGGGGGCGCAGTGGGCGTCACCGGATTTGCAGTCATCGGCGTGGCAGTCGGCTGGTAACCCACCCGCAGCTCCGTGGTCGGCATGTCGCCCACCAGGTCCTTGAACTCATCCATCTCCGACAGCCACTTGTTCGTCTGGTCCAGGTGCTCGACCGTGGCGTCAATGCGCGCGGTCAGGGTCTCCGCGTTCTTGCTGGCGACAGCGTCGGCGCGGATCAGCTTAATTTGCTGGTCGAGGCGGTCCTCCTCTGAGACAACCAGCTCGAGGTTGGACTGGGCCTGGTCGATGCGCTGTTCGCGTTTGCGGAGGACCTCCAGCCGCTCGAGGCGCGAATCGAGATAGCGCTGCTTGGTATCGAGCACGGAGCTGTTGCCCTTGGCTTTCAGGGACTCAAGCTCCGCGTTGAGGCGGGTGGCTTCGGCCTCGGCGTCTTTCAGCAAGGCAGGCACGTTCTCGCTACGCTCGGTGGCGAGGAAACGCTCCTGGGATTCCTGGATGCCCAGCAGCCGCAGATAGGTCCACATCAGTTCGTCCAGCTTGCGCAGCCGCGGATCGGTGCTCGGGTCCGCCGAGGCCAGCAGGTTATCCGCGCTGGCAGTCTCGATGTCCTGGCAGATGGCGGCCAGTCGGTTGTAGCATTCCCGGCGCTCGGGCGAGAGCGAGGCGATGAGGGCATTGCGGCGCTGCACGAACGCCGCCACCTTTTGGGTCTCCTCGGCCCGTTTCGCGGCGTCGTGGCGGCGGTCCACCCAATGGCGGAAGAACGGCAGGTCAGGGACGTAAATCCAACCGAGCGTGTAACAGGTCACGCCCGCGATGAGCGGCAAGAGCATCCCGCTCATGAACCCCACCCCCAGCGTCAGGATGCCCAGCGCGGCGTGCTGTGGGCTGGCCAGGAACTCACGGTGGTAGTTAGGCGGTTGCTCGTCCATGCCATTCTGCGCGGCTACGTTAATGGGTTGACTGGCTCAGCGACATACAAAAGTGGCTGTTCGACGGAAGCTGCGGGCGCCGGTGCCGGCAAATCCGAAGGCCGAAATCCAAAGGCCGAAGCCCGAACTCCGAAAGCGCCAGGCCGTTCTGCAGTCACCGCCGGAGTGGCTCCAGGCGTGGGTACCTTCCTCACGATCTCTCCCTGGAGCGGCAGACGCCCAATTCGGCCGGCGTGCTATTCGGGTTTCGGCCTTCGGCCTTCCTTCGGATTTCGGCCTTCGGGCTTCGGATTTCATCTCTTGGCCTACACCTTCATCCCATGCCCAACCGGCGACTCGTCCTCGAGCCGCCGCAGCAGGCCCTGGCAGAAGTTAATGAACTCCGGCTTACGCCGATACTCCTCGGGAGGCACCGTCGGGCGGGGCACTTTGAGAACATCCACCAGGCGCCCGGGGTTTGGCGCCATGAGAAACACGCGGTCACCCAGATAGACGGCTTCCTCCACCGAGTGCGTTACGACAAACACCGTGCTCTGCTGCTCGTTCCACAACTGGATCAGCAATTCCTGCATCCGCAGCCGGATGCCCGGGTCCAGCGCGCCAAAGGGCTCGTCCATCAGCAGGATGCGCGGCTGGAGAATAAGCGTGGCGGCGATGGCCACCCGCTGCTGCATGCCGCCCGAGAGCTCGGAGGGGTATTTGGTCTCGCAGCCGTCCAGACCCACCTTCTTCACCCACTCCGCCGCTTTGTCCAGCCGCTCGGAGCGCCGGACACCCCGCAGCTTCAGACCAAAGGCCACGTTCTGGATGACGTTGAGATGCGGCAGCAATGAATACTTCTGGTCCACCAGCCCGCGGTCGGGGCCGGCCTCTTTGACCGGCTTGCCCAGCACAAGGACCTCGCCGCTCGTCGGCGGGAAGTGAGGCTTGAGCCCGGCGATGATCCGCAACATCGTGGACTTGCCGCACCCGGACGGCCCCACAATCGTGATCAACTCGCCCACGTACGGCAGGTCTTCGATAGTGAAGTTGATGCCGTGCAGCGCCGGCTTGGCGGCGGCGCCGTGGCCGAAGCTCTTGGACACGTCACGGAAGGTCACCACGTCCGGCGGCGCCAACTGCTTGGGCTCTGTGGGCGCTTTGAGCAGCGGCTCGGGCTTGTCGGAGCGCGATGGTTCCGGTGCGCGCAAGTGTTCGGCTGCGGCCGGGGCGCGGACGGCGTCGGGCTTTGCCGGCTCCGGGGCGGGAATCTGGGCTTCGTGCTTGGAGTCGGCCATGGCCATAGCTACTCGGTCTTGCGATACGGGAACAGCAGCTCGCCGCCCAGCCGCCACAACTGGTCACAGGCCACGGCAATGACCACGATCACGATGATGATCGCATACACCGCTCCCGTCTGGCTGCGCCGGGTGGAGACCTCGATCAGGCCGCCCAGGCCATACTCGGGCCGCACGAAAACCTCGGCCATGATGATCCAGCCCCAGCCCACGCCATACACTCCGCGCAAGTGGTCCCAAATGTTGGCCTGGGCCACCGGGAACAGGACATACCGCACGAGCTGCCATTGGGAGGCGCCCTTCGTGACGGCCACATCGAGATAGGCGTCGGGCACGTCGGCAATATCCTTGATTACCAGCGGGAGCAGCGCCACAAAGCAGCCGATGAACAGGAACCCGATCTTCTGCGCCTCGCCCGTGCCGAACCACGTCATGCTCAACGGAATGAGCACCACGATCGGCACATAAGCCCCGGCCAGCGACAAGGGCCGGAAGAAGGCGGCCACCGAGGGGAAGGTCGCCATATAAACTCCGAGCGGCACGGCCACGACCACGGCGAGCCCAAACCCCGCGGTCACGCGCAGCCACGAGCTGAAGGCGCTCCGGACCAACCCCTGCTCCAGGTGCAGCGGCTTAAACGACTGCAGCACCTCCATCGGGCTGGGCAGGATGAGGGACTGTACGAGCCGATGCTCCTGGTCCCCGCGTGTCACCAGCCACCAGGCGGCCACCACGACTCCGATGAACAGGGCGGTGAGCCCGAGCATCCTCTCGTACGACATGTCGGCGTGGACGTGCAGCCTGGCCAGCCGCACGACCAGCGTCAACAAGCCCACGAAGATCGCGGCGAAGAGCAGGAAGCGAAAGAACTCAGGCATAGCGTGCTGGCAATCTATCGGCGGGTCGCGGACCAAATCCGAAATCCGAAACTCGAAATCCGAAACAAATCCAAAGCACTAAAGGGGAAACGGACAATCCCCGGGCGCTCGGACTGTTTTGACCATTGGAGCTTTGGATATTCGAATTTGTTTCGAGTTTCGAGATTCGGATTTCGGATTTACCCTCTCAGGACCCGGCCTCCAACGGAAACACCTTCACCTCGACGCGCCGATTCTTCTTATTGTGCTCCGCGTTGCTGGGGTCCGTGCACCCCGGCAGCGGGTTATCCCAGCCGTTGCCCACCACCTTGAACTTATTAGGGTCAAAGTTGTACTTCTCCATGATGGCCTTGCGCACGGCGTCCGCGCGATCGTAGGAGAGCTGTCGCACCAGGTCCGTGGGCACGATGCCCTTGCGGCTGGCATCGGTGTTGCCCTCGATGATGATGTAGGCGTTGCCGAATTTGCCCGCCAGCTTGCCGATTTCCTCCAGCGTGGAGGGAATCGAAGTGTCATACGCCGGGTTGAGCACGAACTTGTTCGGCTCGAAGGAGATGAGCACCGACTTGGTCAGGATCTGCCCCGAGCCGGCTTCCGCGCTCAGGTTCATGAGCGCATTGGGCTTGAAGGTGGGCTGCGAGAGGTCCTTCACGTCCCGGTACTCCTCGGACATCGCGGCCAGCACCTGCTGCGCCTTTACCTTCGCCGCCGGCACCGTCGTGCTGATGGTGCCCAGCGACTTGTAAATGGTCGAAGCGCTGTTCCACACCACCTCGAAGTTGGCGGGGTTAAACGGGTCCAGGAAGAACTTCGCGTTCTCGCGGTAGTTGGTCAGGTGGGCATCGCCTTCGGCAATGCCGCCGTCGCTGCCGACCATCTTGGCGCAATCCTCCTCGGGCAGCTTGAAGGCCGCCGCCAGGGCCTGCGCGCCCATCTTCGGGTTCTTGCGCACCATGTCCATGCCTTCAAAGATGCCGCGCACCAGGCCGGACACGATCTCCGGATGATCGCGGTAGAAGTCGTTGCGCACGGCCCAGACGTCCGCGATGAGGTGGTTCGCCGAGCCGGTGGTCACCACCAACCGCGTGCCCTTGAGCTTGTCGGTAATGTTGTAAATGTCCGGGGACCATCCCACGAACGCATCAAAGGACGTGTCCTGGACGAAAACCTTGGCGGCGGAAGGGGCGTCGGCGGCCCACTTGAAATCCACGTCGGCTGGGTCAATGCCCGCGTCGATGAGCAGGGACATGATCAGGTAGTGGCTGGGCGAATTCTGTGCCAGGACGACCTTCTTGCGCTTGCCATTGGCCATGCGCAGGTCGTTGATGTTCCGGATATCGCCGCGCGCAACCACGCCGTCGCCGCCCCCGGAGAAGTCGATCTGCTGGCAGACGATCGGCACCGTCTTTGAGTCTTTCACCAGCTCGGGCGCGAACAGAGCAATCATGTCCAGCGTGCCCCAGAGCACGTGGCTTTGCCCGGCGGCAAAGAGGTCCCTCGCCTTCACCGGGTCGTCCACAATGGACAGCCGGACGTAAAACCCATACTTCTTCGCGAAGATGCTCTGGTCGTTCGGCTCCAGCCCCTGGTTGGCGACAATGATCGGCGCCCAGCCCGGCCAGACGTTGATCGGAAACTCGACGACCATCTTGCCGTCCTTCATCTCCTTCTTGTAATCGCTGACCCCCGTCACTGCGGGAATACCCGAGCGCTCGACCAGCGTCGCCGCGTTGGTCCCGGCGAGCAGGAGCTTGGCCAGGTCCTCGGGCGGCGCCGTGGCCTCCTTGATCTTCGCTTTCACGTCGGCCGGGTTGATCGATATGTTCGTCAGCCGCGTCTGGGGGGCTATTTTATCCCACCAGCGATAGACGCCGAAGCCGACTACGGCCAGCAGCAGGATGGTTAAAACAATCTTTCCTCGTGTCGTCATATAATCACTCTCCTATCATTGCTCCGGAATCTTCTGCCGTTCGGGCTGGGGCGCGGGCGGCGTGGTGGCCGTTGCCGCTGCCGCCGGTTGCACCAGGCCCATCTTCTGCTTGTATTCCTGGAAGAGGGCGGCGCCACGAAGCTTGCGGGCCTCTTGCTGCCGCGCAATGCCGGAACCCATCTCCTTGGCCAGGTCCAGCGTGGCGCGCATCTGGCCTTCGCCGCTGGCCGCCGATTTGCGCAACTGGTCCATGGACTGGCCCAGCTCGCCGCCCATCATGCCCTGCAACTCGGTGATGGAGCTCTTCATCATCCCCGCCAGGTTGTCCAGCGAATGGCTGATCGCCACCCGCGCCTTGACGGCCTCGAACTCGCGCTGGAACTTCTGAATCTCCCGCAGGCTCTCGGCGATGATCTG
>DATKNZ010000139.1:0-4017 GCA_035541055.1 Candidatus Acidiferrum sp.
AACCCGGTCATGAACGTGTTGCTCACCTATCACCGCGAGGGCGACAGCACGGTGCTTTTCGACCTGGCGTGCGCCTACGAAGTGCTGCGCCGGCACATGAGCCCGGAGCAGCGCTCGCGCTTTGAGAAGGTGGTGCTGCAACGAATGCTCGACGACACAATGCTCGAACCGATCTACGGCTACGACCTCAACAATCTCTACCAGTGGCATCGCACCATCATTCAGACCGCCCTGGCGCTGGAGCGCGCTGACCTGATTGACTGGAGCTTCGGCTTCGGCGCGCTCGCCCCGGAGCGGCAACCGCAGCACCGGAGCCTGCGCCGGATACTGGGCACGCATTTCAAGCCGGACGGCGCGTTCTGGGAGATGTGCTCGGGCTACCACTTGTATCCGCTCTTTGGCTTGTGCGAGTGCGCCGTGCTCTCCCATAACCTCGCGCGCATGGATCCCCGGCGCTTCCCGGCGGCCCAGTATGACCTGACGAGCGCCGCGAACCCTGACGGACGGGTGATTCAGCGCGCCCTGGAATGGTTCATGGCGATAGCCATGCCGGACCGCACGATGCCGACGATCGGCGACTCGATGGCGCCCCGCGCGGGCATGGACGACTACTACCCCACCGCCGAAGTGGGCTACCGCTTTTTCGGCCTCAAGGCCGTGGGCGACTACGAGCAGTTCCGGACGGGCAGCCGTTCCTGGGCCGCGCTGCTCTACGGCGCGCCGGAAATCCGCCAGGAGGCCACGCCCTTCACCAGCAGCTACCTGTCCAGCGGTTGGGTGTCGCTTCGCAACGCATGGCAGGGCAACCGGGGGTGGGTCGGCCTCAATGCGCTCATTCCCGGCGGCGGACATCAGCACGCCGACCGGCTCGGCCTGCTCAGCTATTCCCAGGGGCAGTTGCTGGCCCTGGAAAAGGCCACGCCCTACAACGAAGATACGACTCACCTCCTGGGCCGGCTCTCCCCCATGCACAATACGGTCACGCTGGATTCGACCTCCCAGAAACCGGGCGCGTCCTTGCAGGGTGGGGAAATCCCCAAGGTGGTTTATTTCTTCACCAGTCCCATGGCCCAGTTCGCCCAGTTGAACGCCGACCACCTGTATCCCCAGACCCGGGAATACCGCCGCACCGTGGTCCTGGTGGAAGACATTTACGTGGACCAGTTCTGTGTCCGCGGCAACGCCAGAGGTGGGGATGGTCTGGTTAGCGCCACCCCTGTCTGCGATTGGATGCTGCATCACGCCGGCGCACAGCCGGAGCTGGACCTGCCGCTGAAAGACGAGCCCTTCGAACCCGCCGCCTGGCTCGCGCATGGTGTCCCCGGTGCCCGGGCGGCCCGCACCGATGGAACCTGGGAAGCGCGCTGGAAGGTCAAGGATGTGACTTCCCGGCTGACGATGCTCGGCGCGCTCGGCACGGAGGTGTTTGCGTTGCAGACCTACCCGGCGGACCAGGCTGTCATTACGAAAGACCATCCGCCCTGCCAGAGCCTGTGCGTGCGCCGGCACGGCGATGCCACGTTCCTGGCGGTGGCCGACGCCTGGCGCGACACTCCCAATCTCCTGGCCGTGGCCCCGGGCGACAGCCCCCAATCCGTCCGGCTCAAAACGCGGGCCAACACGTACTACCTCGTGCTGGGCCCCAGCCGGGCGCGCTTTGACGACGGCCTGGTCTTGCAGACGGACGCGGCGGCGCTCGTCGTGCGCAACGGCGACGCGCTCATGTTGATTGGCGGCACGATGGCTGAGATAACCGCTCCCCAGGGCTCCCTCAAGGTCACTGTGCAGCCAAAAGGCTGCCTGGCCGCCGAATGCGCGCACGGCACGGTGACCTGCGAAGCCGGCGAAAGCCTGCAATACGAAACGTTGGGGGGCGAAAACTACAGCTTGCAGCAGGCCAACCGCGCCATTGAGTTCAGCGGCACCTTGTGGCGCGTGGACGCCCGCCGCCAGCGAACAACCGGGCGGGCGCATAGTCCCTGACTCTTCACGGTGAAGGGAGAGAGGATTGGTTCACATCGAATGAGCGATCGCTGTGCTGAGCGGCCCTCCCGCACTGGGGCGCGTTGGCGCTGGGCGGCAGGGTTGCTGTGCTTTGCCTGGCTCCTGTAAGGCTGCGCCGCCATCGGAGAGAGGCGGGCCCTGCCGGGCATAGGTCATGGAAAGCCCCCACGGCCCGCGGTCCTGCATTGGGACCACAAACCCAGCCAGGGGAGGGCGAGCGTCCTCGCGAGCCTGACATCCTTGGCCATGTTCCAAAGTCAGGGCTCGCGGGGACCCTCGCCATCCCGACGCAGTTCATGGCAAGCCCCCACGTGCGCCTCAACCTGCATCTGGACCATGAACCGGGCCGAGACAGCAACATCCAACGTCCAAGATCGAACATCCAACATCCGGTGGCTGACCCCGCAACACTCATTGGATGTTGGATGTTCGATGTTTCCCCTGCTCATGGGAAGCCCGAAGGCTGGTTGCCGCCCAGCCTGTTACGAACTGCTCTGGGCTCGCATCGCGGCGGAGTTCTGCAGCGCGGAGAATGCCCATGGGAAGGCGCTGGCCGACTCAGGCCAACGCCTGACCCTCATCTTCTTCTACGCCCGCGCGATGTGCTTACATAGAGGACGGGGCTTGCAGTCATTGGGCGCCTTCTTGAGCGAGGCTCATCCTGGCCGCTTTCAATCCGGGTGAGCCAGCCGCAAGCTCAAGCGTGCCCGGCCTGGACCCTGCCTGGATGAGGACCATGCAACGGCCATGGAAGGCGTTGCGCTGCGCCGCGCGATCCGGGTCGTGATCGCTCGGGTTGCCATTGCCTACGCCCAGGATCCTGCCCCCGCCGCTGAGGTTGAAGGCAACACGGTTGGTCGCATAAGGGACCAATCGGCCTTTGGCATCCAAAATGGAGACGGGAACCACCATCGCGTCCTGCCCATCGGCCTGGAGGGCTTTGCGCTCGGGGGAAAGTTGCAGCGAGACAGGCGGGCCGGTGGTTTCCAATTGATCGCTGGCTAGCAACCGCCCATCGGTATAGCCCTTCGCCTCCAGGCGGCCAGGCTGGTAGGGGACATCCCACTCGAGGTGCCCGTCCTGCGGCATGGTTTGGGCTCCGAGGCTCTTCCCGTTCAGAAAGAGTTCAACCTGTTTCGCATTGCTGAAGGCAATCACCCGAATGGCCTGTCCTTCCTTGCCCGGCCAATTCCAACTCATCGGCATCAAATGCACCATCGGTTGATCCGACCACCAGGATTGGAGGTAATAATATTTATCCTTCGGGAAGCCGCACGAATCCACCAGCCCGGTGTGGTTGGCCACGTCCGGCCAGCCGTAGGGATTCGGCTCGCCTTTGTAATCGAACCCGGTCCAGGTGTAGGAGCCGGCCATGAAGGGCCGCGAGGCGACCGCCTGCCAGCCGTCCTCGCTGAGGTTATAACTGCTGCACCAGCCGTTGGTACGGTCGCCCTCGTACTCGGCGCGCGTGGTCTTGTTGTTGGCCGTCTCACTGCCGAACATCGGCAGGCGCGGATTGGCCCGGTGGAAGGCGTCATACTCGCGGAAATGGTAGTTCACGCCCAGGAGATCCTCGTCAGAGATGCCGTTGGTAATCCAATGCGCGTTGATCGCGCAGGTAATGGGTCGAGTGCGATCATACCGATGCACCACCTCCTTCATCGCTGCGAAGAGGGCGGCGCCGGCCGGTTTGCCGCGCAATCCCTCCTCATTGCATAGCGACCACATGATGACACTGGGATGGTTTCGGTCCCGCTGAATCATCGTGGCAAGGTCCGACAGGTTGGTGGCGGTCGTCCCCGGAGGGCTGTGTGACAAATAGGAGTCGCCCAGGTGCCGGTTCTCATCCATCACCAGCATTCCCATCCGGTCGCAGGCCTCGAGCACCGCCTCGTTGGCTGGGTTATGGGCCGTCCGCCACCCATTGCAGCCCATCTTCTTCAACTGGGCCACGCGCCACGGCTGCAAGCTGTCCGGCACCGCGATGCCCACGGCCGGGAAGTCCTGATGATT
>DATKNZ010000140.1:0-13541 GCA_035541055.1 Candidatus Acidiferrum sp.
GCCACATGAGTCCATGCTATCGAAGAAGTCGCTGTTGGCGGGTGGATCGTCCAGGGAGTAAATGGCCGATTGGAAGACCTGCTCCACGTCGCTGTTGTCCAGGTTGGTGTTGCCGAAGTCGCCGGCATTGAACCAGCGGAATGGCGCACAGTCCCCGACCACGTATTTCCGCTGCCCCACGGTGACGACCTTGACGGCGTTGATGGAGCCTCCTGCCAGCGAGCCGTTGGTAGGGGTGGCGATATAGACGTCGAAGCCCGGTTCGCCGATGCCGTCGGAGGTGGCGGATGGCCTGCCAATCTGGATTTGATAGGTCTGGCCGGCGCTGGCACTCAGCGGTATCTGGAAGGCGTACCCCCCGAGCACGACTTTGCCGCTGGCGGGAGTGAATAGCGTGTCGTGCGCTATCGAGTAGCTGATCAACTGCTGAATCCTTGTATCGTACAGGTTCGTCATGCCAAAGCGTTCCAGCCATCCGATCCCAAGCAGGTTGAGCGAGGTATTGGTAATGACCATGTTGAGGAATGGGCTTCCATCATACATGACGATCTGGTCCGCTGGCGGAGGGTTGCTGGCATACGCCGCAAAGCTGAGCGGCGGAATCGGCTCGTAGAGCACCGGGTCCGTGCCGGGTATTGGCTTCTTGAGGAGTGATTTGAAGTTAAACGCGTTTGGCATGACCGCCGGCCCTGGGTTCCCACCGGCGTTTGTCACGGTGAGGTTGAACTGCAGACTATAAATGTCCACGTTCGGCAGCGGTTGCAATGTCACTGGCGCGTAGAAGTTCTGGCCAGGGGAACCCACGAAATCGCTGGAGGCCTCGCCTGAGGCGAAGCCGAAGCTGATGGTATTGGCCACAAAGTTCGTGGCGGAGAACAGCACGCTGACTATGCCGCTCGGCTGGAAATGATCCCGGAAGGCGATAGCTCTGAACGAAAAGGCGTTGGAGCCCGCCGGGAATTGCAGGGACAACGTGGTACCACCCGGAATTGGACCTACGCTAGGCGCCGCATTGGTCGGCTCGCTGCCGTCCGTCGTATACCATATCTCCGCGTTTGTCGTAATATCGCTGACCGTGAATTGAGCGGCGTTGTCGCCATTGACAACCGGGTTGCCGGTTACGAACTGGAACCGCGCGGAAACCACAGCGCTGTTAGGGCTGCCGTCGCTCTTTTCGCCAATTGCCTTGTACGTGACGTCGGGCATGATTTGGGCCACCGAATACACCGCCGCTTGGCCGTAGCTTAATCCATCCTCGTAACCCACTCGTGCGGAGGAGTTCGTGCTCGTCGGATCGGGAATGCCGTTGGTAGTGGATGTTGCTCCGTAAGTATAGAAGGTTTGGCTTCCGGCCTCTCCCTCGATAACGATCATCACCTCGTTATTGGCCACATAGGACGACACCGGGTGGAAGACTGAGGTGTACGGAATCGGCGTGGCAGTCGCCGGAAAATCAACCCAGCCAATCTGGGGGTCAGAAACCGGCGGCAGGGGCGGCGTGGCGGTGACCTGGGCCGAGTTGGGTCCTTCCCCCCCGGCACCAATCGCCGAGACCACGTAGTAGTAGGTCGTGCCGTTGATGACCGTCTGATCCGTGTAGTTTGTTGCGGAGGTGGAGCCGATCGTCGTGTAAGGTCCTCCGTTCGATGTCGAGCGCTTGACGTTGTAACTGGTTGCATCACGGGACACGGACCAGAACAAACTCACTTGGCCGTAATTGGTGAGCACCCCCAAGATGACCGGCGCCTGAGGCTTGGGCAGCCCGTCCTGGATGAGGCGGATCGCGTTGTTCTTCAGATCTGCCACCAGGAACGATGTGTTCCAGTTCTCCTTCACCAGTCCGAACGGCGAATTGAACCTGGCTGCGGCCGCCATGCCGTCCGCCGAGCCGCCATCGCCTTCACCTGAGGCCCCGGCAAACGTCACGACTGCATAGTTGGTCACCCCGTACGCTGGGTTGTTAGTAGCCAGCCGGATGGAGTTATTGAGCGTGTCGCTGATGAGCAAGCCCATGCCATTCACCCAAAGCAGCCCAGCCGGGCCGTCAAAACGCGCATTAGGCCCGAACGGGGCGTCGTTGGTCCCCCTGACCCGGTTTCCCCCGATGTAACTGCTGAAACTGCCGCTAGTGGGAGTAGCGAGGGTAATCAGCTTGATCATTTGGTTGCCGGTGTCGGCCACCCAAAGTTGGTTCGGACCGGCAAAGGCGACCGCCGTCGGCCGGTAGAAGCTCGTCCCGCTGATCGCCAGGTTGGTGACCCCGAAGGCAGGGTCGGCCAGGTTCATCACCCGGATGGCGTCGTTGCCCCAGTCTGCGATATACACATTGCCATTGGAGTCCTGGTCGAGCCCGATCGGGGTATGGAAGGTCGCGTTCAGCCCTGCCGCGTCCACCGCCGGGCCGCCCGCCGTTTGACCGGCCAGCGTCGTAACAACGCCATTCGTGAGGCAAACGAAACGGATCAGGTTGTTGCCCGAATCCGCCACCAGCAGCCCGTTGACGCCTCCGATCGTGACCGCCAGCAGGCCCTGGGGATTATTGAAGTGTGCCTGGTCAGGCGTGCCATCATTGCTGCCGGGCGCGTCCGATGGAATGCCGGCCAGCGTGGTTTCGGCCCTCGTGTTGGCGTCGAAGCGCACAATGCAGTTATCGGCGCTGTCAGTAACGTAGAAGTTGTTCGTAGCGTCCACCACGACCGCGTAGGGTTCGTTGAGTCCACCGTTCACCGGCGTGCTGACGGTGATCTGGGCATTTACCCTGGCGCCCAGAAAACCAATAATGCCCACCAAGGCGGCTGATGCAATTCGGGTGTTCATGTTCGTGATGTTGCGATTGTTCGGAAATCTCAGAAACACATCTCTCTGCCTGGCTTGTTGCATTTGTGCCTACGGCAACACCACCAACCGGTAGTAGCGGGCGGTGACGTTGAGGTTCGTATCGGAGACATTGGCCACGGTCCCGTCTCCGGAAAGGGTAGCCAGCGTGCTCCAGGAAGGCTTAGCCGCGTTCGAGCACCATTGCAGCGCATAGCCCTTGCCCGGCGCGGTCAGCCAGCTCAGCCCCATGGGCAGCAGGCCCTTGCCCGGCTGCCTGGCCGGCCCATTCAACTTGAGGCGCGAAGCCGGGTCGGTTGGGTCCGTGCCGGCCACATACTCCATCCAATTGGGAACGCCGTCCCCGTCAGCATCGGCCATGTCACCGGCGGCGGGATTTGTCAAGCTGCCAAAGAAGTGGAGTTTCCATTCATCCGAGCAGATGGAGGCCTGCGGAGCCGAACCGCCCACGGCGACCCAGGCGCTGCGGGTCTCGAAATCGTACTGGAGATCCATATTCGGCGCGCCGTCCGCATTCGGGAAGGAAACCGAATACAGTTGGCCTGAGCGCGCGGTGGCCGGAACCGTGAAGCTCACCCAGCCGAGGAAGTTGCTGCTGCGCGAGAGGTAATTGAAGCTGCCCAGCGCCCAGCCGAAGCCTGCCTGGCCGGCCGCAAAGCCCTGTTGCAGGGTCGGTCCGGCGACCCCTGCCGCCGGGGAGAACTGCGGCGCCTGTGCGAGCGCCGGCGCTCCGCCCTGGGGTGTCACTACAGCTCGGAACTGCAGGCCGGAAAGCGTGGCCCCATCGGCCAGTTTCACATACACCGGCACGCTGACTGCGGATCCCGGGAGGGTATTGCCCACAGACACCGCGCCGACCAGCGTCTGGCGATACCACGGCCAGACGGGAGCAGATTTGCTCTGAACTTCCTGCGCCCTGGTGGAGTCCGTAAGTGCGGTCGGAACATTCACCAGGTAGCCGCCTGGCGACCACGCGCGCGCCCAGTTGTTCGTATCCATGCGCAGCGAACGCTGCAGGATCACGTTCCAGTCCAGGAACCGAATCATGCCATCCCCACCCACGAATCCCGCGGCATCCACGGGGTAGGCGTCCATGGCGTTGTAAACGTCCGAGAAGGAGAAAGGCACATGCCAGCCCAGGGCGGCGTCGAAAGCCAGGTTCACGTCGGCGTTGTCCAGGTTGCTGTTGCCAAAGTCGCCGGCGTTGTACCAGCCGCCGGATACCGACCAGCCGCCGGAGTTGCAAGCCGAATCGCCCACGGTGTAGGCAACGTTGGTGACGAGGATGGTGGCAGGCGGCATGAGAGTGAGCGGCACCATGTCGCTCAAGCCGTCGGAGGTGGCGGTCGCCCAGCTCACCGCCAGTGTGTAGCTGTCTCCCTCGTTGGCGGTGAAGGGAATGGGGATCTGCAGCAAGGCCGCCACGGCATAGTTCTGGAAGTCCACGTTGTTGGTGTTGCCGACCGCGAAGACCTCCAGCCCGTTGGTGCTCCCCAGGCTGTAGGGCTGGACGGTGATGTGCGCCACCGCTCCGCCCTGCGCCACGGTGGCCAGCGGGACGAAGTCATTGGTTCCCACGCTCAGCGCGTTGAAGCCCGACGTGATGGGCTGGGCCCCGCCATTGGGCGAAATCTCCACCCGGAACTGGTAAGACTTCACCGTTACGCTCGGCTGAAGGTTGACCACCACCGGCACAACGATCTGCGCGCCGATGCCGGCATAAAGCACCGGGTTGAAGTCCGGCGGCACCCCGATGGTGTTGGTTGTGGCGGAGAGACCGCTGACGGTTGTGCTGCTTCCGCCGGCCCCGAACGAGGTCACCCGCAGGCCCGTGAGGTCGTTGGTCGAGTTGAACCAACGGAGGTAACCGATGCTGTTGGTCAGGCCGACCCAGAGGCTGTTAGTCGTCGGCTGGGTGCCATCGCCGGTGTAATACACCCGGGAGCCGGGACTCATCACCTGAACCGTCTGGCCCATCGGGTAATAACCCGACTTGGGCGAAATTCGGTAGGCGATCGCATTGGAGAGCCAGAACCAGTTGCTCACGATGCCGCTGGGCTGGTAGTTGGCCCGGAACGCCCGCACCTTGAACAGGACGTTGTTGGTCATCAGGGCATCCATCTGGACGTTCCAGGTGTTGGCGGCGAGAGTGGCCGTCGTGCTCAGGTCAACCCCGTTGGTCGGCGAGGGGTCGGTGCCGTCGAGCGTAAAGAAGAGGTCGGCGTTGGTGGTGATTTCCGCAATGGCGAAGTTGTAGAAGTTAAAACCGCTGATGGCGGGGTTGCCGCAGACATACTGGACGCGGGCCGGGACGACCGCGCTGTCGGGGCTGCCGTCGGCCTTGTGCCCGAAGGCCTTGATCGTGAGATCGGGCATGGGCTGGGCGATCGAATAGACCGCGACCTGGGGGGGGTACATGCCATCTTCGTAACCGACCGGGGCGGAAGGGGAATTGGTCGTCGGGATGCTGTTGGTGGGGAGCGGCGTGGGTCCGTAGATGAAGTAGGTCTGGCTGCCGGGGGCCCCCTCGATGACGATGAAAGCGTCGTTGTTCAGGACAGAGGACGAGACCGGGTGAAATACAGAGGTGAAATGAACCGGCTCGGAGGTGGAGGGAAAGTCCACATAGCCGATCTGCGGGTCCGGCACCGGCGGCAAGGGCAGTGTGACTTTGCGCTCGGCCGAGTTGTCAGACTCCTGCCCGCCCAGGCCGACCGCCGACACCACGTAATAGTACGTCGCCCCATTTATGAGATTCGTGCTCGCATCGGTATAGGTGGTCGCAGTGATATTAGTAGAGATGATGGTGTAGGGCCCGCCGCTGGAAGGGGAACGCTTGACGTTGTACGTCACGCCGGGGCAGGACACCGGTGTCCAGGTCAAAGTCACCTGGCCGATGTTCGTGACCGCGCCAATGATGGTGGGCGCAGCCGGCTTAATCGGCGTCGCGCTGACGGAGTCCGAGTTGGGGCCTTCGCCGCCCGAGTTCACGGCCGAGACGGCATAGTAGTAGGTGTCGCCGATGACAACATTGGTGTCCGTATAGGACGTGGTGGACGTGGTCGCCAGCGTATTGGTAAAGGGTCCAGTGCTGGAGTCCGATCGCTTAACGTTATAGCTGCCGGCGCCGGGCGACGCTGACCAACTCAAAACCACCTGCCCGCAGTCGGCGTCCTCAGTGAGATTATCCGGCGCGGGCGGCGGCCAGGGCGGAGGCGTGGGCAGAGCCGCGCCGGTGACCATGCGAATCAAATGGTAATAGTCCTCAGTAACATACACGCTGCCGTTCGGGGCGAGCAGGACGCCATTAGGCAGTCGTGCTTCCACGTCGCCGCAAGCATCCGGAACCGTGACGTTGCCGTCGGCCCAACCCGGGTAAGTGCCGGGGCACCCGCCCGGGTTGCAATTGGCGCACCAGAGGCTGGAGCTGACACCGTAGAGATTAGTGACACCGCCGGTGGCCGTGATCACCTTGACGCGGTTGTTGCCGTAGTCGGCAACCACGAGGACGTTGCTGCCGGCTTTGGCCAGGCCCATCGGGTGGTTGAATAGCGCCTGGGTTTTCGGCACCAGGACGTTGGGGCTGTTCATCCAGATGGCGCTGTTGTCCCCGGCGCCGTTGAACCCGGTGTTGGTCGAGACGATGCCGTTGGTGGGGTTGACCAGGTAAATGCCGTGGCGGCCGGAATCGCAAACGGCAATCATCCCGTTTTCCATAGCGACGACGCCCTGGAGGCACGCCCCGGCATTGGTAACGGTGGTGACCAGGGTGCAATTGGTGGTGCCGGAGGCGATCCGGAACAGGTTATTGCTGGCGGTTACGTAAATGTTGACCGAGCTGTCAAGGGCCACGGCGTTGGCATTGGTCAGCCCCCAGGCCAGTTCGGCGAAGGTCAGGCCCGTGGAGTCGAACTCGAGCACGGTGCCGTTCTTGCCATTGCCGCGGTTCAGCACGTAGACGTTGTCGTCGGGGTCCACGGCCACGCCGACCGGCCGGCTGATCGTGCCGCTTGGAGTGACGCCAGGCACGGGAACGAACGCCCAGGTCAGGTAGGAATGGTTCCCCGGAGGCGGCGCAGAAGACAGGTCTATCGCCCGGATGTCGTTATTGGTGCAGTCGGCGACGAACAGCCAATCCGCCTCATTGTTCAACGCGAGGCCCACGGGGTAATTGAACTTCGCGTCCGCCCCGGTGTAGGGGTTTCCGTTCGTGTAGCCCCAGTAGGGAGCGGCGCCGCCGCCGCACAGGCTGCTCACGACCACACCGTTTTGCACGCCGGCCCTGAGGGTCGCCGCCGGCATCAACAAGAGAGTCAGAACAAGGGCACCGGCGAGGAATCGAGCATTGAAGGTTGTAAGTTTACAACCTTCAAATGGCAATTGGCTCGGTGGCCACGTCCTCCTGTAGTCCTGTAGTCCCGTAGTCCTGTAATCCTGTGGTCCTGTCGTCCTGTGGTCCGCACTGGTCTTCATAAGTCTTGGGGCGTTGCGGCTCGTAAAATTGTGAATCGTGGATCACTTGGCCGAGGCGCTGTCATCCGTGCCGAGGTTCTGCGGCGCCACCATCTTCTTGGTCCAATTCATGGGTTTGCCGCTATCCCAGGCCGACCAGTCCTTTTCCAGCTCGTCCTTGGCCGGCACCTTGTTCTTCAGGAAAGTGCTCTTGGTAGGCTGGTAATCCTCTTCTTCCACGATGGTTGGAGTGAGGAACACGATGAGGTTCGACTTGGTGCGTGATTTGGTGTCGCTGCGGAACAGGAGCCCCAGGACCGGCAGGTCGCCGAGCAAGGGCACTTTCGCGTTGCCGTTCTGGATTTCGTCAGAAATCAGGCCGCCCATGACCAGGGTGTTGCCGCTGGGGATGAGGACCGAGGTGACAATCTGGCGCGTGTTGAACTCATACACGCTGTTGGCCACCCCGCCTACAACCGAAGTCACCAAATCACCCAATCGCACTACCGAGGGCATGACCTGGAGCTTCACGTAATCATTGGCCGAAATGCGGGGGGTGACCTGAAGCTTGACGGTGAGGTTCGAATACGTGATCTGCGATCCGCCCGTCGTGTTGGCCGTGCCGGCGGTCGTGTTTACGATCGGGAACTGCGTGCCCACTTCGATGACGGCCTGCTCGTTGTCCAGCGTGACTGTCCGCGGCGCCGAGATGATCTTGGTCTCGGCGTAGGTGTTGAGGAACGACAGGGTCGCTTTCACGCCATCCGCGTTGAGGAAGAAGGTGGCGGGATTCAATCCCTTGGCGGTATCCAGGGAGAGGCCACCGACGCCGTTGCCGACGATGGAGTTGAGCAGCGAGCTGATGCCCGAGCTGGCCGCGCCGCCGCTCGCGCCGGAAAGGAGGCTGCTGAGGCCGGAAGCGCCCCCCGACGTGGATGTGGACGTTGTATCGGACGTCGGGGTGACGGTAGTCGTAACGGTTTGACCGCCCGGCAACGTCTGAGTCGTGGTCACCGGCGCGCCAGGGGAAGTGGTCGTCGAGTTCTGGTTGTTGTTCTGGCTGGAGTTCTGGCTCCGATTGTTGTTGACGCTCTGGTTGGCGTTCTGGCTGTAGTTCTGATTGATGTTGCCGGACAGGATGCCGTTGCCGTAGCTGACGTGCTGGGCGGCCAGGGTTCCGGACCAATCAATGCCTTTGGACGTGGTCGGGTTCATGGACGTCTCGAGCAAGCGCGCCTCGATGAGCACCTGCCGCGTGCGCGAATCCAATCGGTCAATCATCTCCGTCACCTCCGACAGCTCCCTCTCGGTCGCCACGACCACCAATTGGCTGGTGCGGTAATCGGGGAGAACCTTGCTGCGCTTATCCGTAAATGCCGCCTGCACACTGACGACGATGTTCGAGGGGCTGGCGTACTTGAGTTGAATAATGCGCGTCACTAGAGGATCGGGTGCGGCCGGATCCTTAATCGTCACCCGGGCAATCCGGCTCCTGGCGTCCTCCACCATTTGCAGGCTATAGTTGTTCAACAAGGCGTTGAGCGCCTGCTCCGCCGTTATATTCTCCCAGCGGATGGAAACGGACGGTTGCGCGACCGGCTTCCCATCCGGCCCGAGCTGGCCGAACCCGATTTTCGGGTCCAGCAGGTAATTGAGGTTGGCCTGGCGCGCCAGGTTGCGAATCGCGTCGGTCAGCGGCACATCATCCATGACGATGAGCGGGATCACGGCGCCGGGCGCCGGCGCTGGAGAAGGCTTCGAGGCGGCGGGAGCAGCTACTTCGGCGGAAACGGCCGGAGCCGCGGCGTCGCCCGAGGCCACATTGGTCTGGGAGAGTGCGCCCAGGGCGCAGGCCGATACTCCTACGAGCGTGAGAAGGCGAAGGTTCAGTTTCATTTGATCTCTGTTTTAAGATTGACGTGAGGCTGCCTACGCGCGCAGCGCTTCATTGCGGCACGTTTTGAGCAGTCGGGGTGCCAACAATCTCCTAAGGCTCCTTTTGGCCGGCTTGGTGCCCGGAAGTGACCTATCGCCAGCAGGCCTGTCCACCATTGGGACAAGCAAGCTCGGAACCATGCACTTTAAGCGGGGCGCGCCCGCTTTCCTGGAGTTTCCAGTGAAGGGTGATAGGGACGCGTTCCAGCGCGTTCCTGCTATCTCAGGAAGATGGGGACGCGGTGGAACGCGTCCCTACCCTGCCCGAAGGCAGTCAGATGGGGTGCTACCGCAGGAGGCGAGCCTAGATTCCCGGACGGAGGCGCAGGATCCGCTGCTCACCGCCGACTTGGACGACGGCGGAATCTTCATTGATCTGCAGGCACCGAATACGCGCGTGCCCCGTAGGAGTGGTGACTTCTCCTTCCTCGCCAGACTCAAAGGTATGGTTGTTAATCATGGCCAGCCTATGGTTCGGGACCCCTGACAGGGCCTTCAATCGCAGCTCGACCTGCACAGCCGAGGCGGGCTTGGCGGCGTTAACGACCACCGAGGCAAAGAGACGTGTCGAGTTCGGATAGAACGGATCCCGGCCTTGTTGAGGCGTGGTGGGGATGAGGAACATGGATTTGGGCACCTCGGGCTCGACGTACACGTTTGTCACGGTTGTGCTCAGAGAAAGCCCCTTGGGGGAGTTGGTGCGTGTGTCCGCAGCCAGCGATAGGAGTCCCGCACTCAGCGTTACGCACAGGAGCGCCAGTCGCTTTGGGGCACTCGCAGAAAGCAGCGTGTTCATAGGCATCTCGCTAACGTCAAGAGGCATTGGGTTTCACCAGTGTCACCACGTCCATCTTGAAACCGACCGTCTCCCGCTCATCGGTCGTGGGATTTAAGTTCAACTCCAAGCTGAGGTTCACGACGCGGATGTGAGGGAACTTGTTCTCCATGTCCGCCAGAAACCGCCCGAGGTCGTGATAATGCGCGGTGCCGGAAACCGAGAGGATGGCCTGCTGGTAAGGATAACCGGGCAGCAAGGCCACCTCGGTTGTCGGGCCGATCGGCTGGAAGGACGGGATTTCTACCTTATAGCCTGCTTTGAAGTCCCTGAGGGTGTTGATAACCCAGGAATACAAGTCGCCGGAGGCAACATCACTTTCGGCGTCCATCAGCGCCTTCTTGGCGGAGGCGAGTTCGGCGGCAATTTCCTCGCGGCGCTTGACCGCGCTCTGAATCTGGTTGCGTTTAGCCTCGGCGGCTTTCTTGGCCAATTGCAGGTGCTCGTGGTTGAGCAGTTGGTAGCGCATCAGGCCTGGAAATCCGGGCACCCCGTAGCTCAGGGCATCGGCGAGAACCGCGGTGGCCAGCACCAGGATGATCAGGTGCTGCTGCTTCTGTTTCGACAGCTTCTTAAAGTTCATCGCAAGACCTCCGGGTAGCGGCATTCGAGTGTGAACACCACGCACGGTCTGCCGGTCGTCGGCGAAACCTGGGGCGGGGAAAGACTTTTTAGGTTAATCCCATTGGTTTTGAGCAGGCTCCGCTTGAAATAGGGATTCTCGGCCAGCACCCGCTTAAAGCGGTTCAGTTGGTCGCCCGGATTGGGAGATGAATCGTTGCCTTCCAGTGTCAGCTTGATATGTTCGGCGGCCGTCGCCGGCCGGCCTTTGATGAGGACGCCTTCGTCGTTGGTCTTCGAGCGTGTGCCCGGGTCGCACGCGTAGGCCATGTCCACATGGAGTTGGAGCAATTGAACGTCGTCCACCGTGGTCTGCTGGAGGGCATTCAGCAGCGTCCCATTGAGGAAACGGTTGGTGGCGAGCCGGTGCAGCGCATTGAGCCTTTGGTTGATCTCCGCGACCTTATTCCGGCCGTCCAGGACCTGCTGATAGGCATTGGTGTGCGAGTTGATCTGGGCTTCCACCCCGCTCAATCGGCTATGGTCGGCGACGACCCAGAGCTGGAGGAAGCTGTTGAGGACCAGTAAGACTGCCAGGAAAAGGGCGGCCAGCCAAATGCCGCGTTTGACGGGGTCGCGCCGCCGCAAATCCTCGGCGACCTGGGCTTCGGCGAGCAGATTAAGGCGAATAGGCATAGGCTCGTGGATGTTAGATTGCCGCTAGGGCCGCCCCGAGCGCGATCGTCAGTTGCGGCGCCACGTGTTCGATGTCCTTCACCTGCTGCTCGGGCAGGTCCATTTGCAGGAATGTGCTCGGGTTCAGTATCCTGCACTCGACCATCAGCTCCTGCTGCAACGTGCGCATAATCGGCTCCGACCGGGACGAGCCGCCTGTGATGAACACCTGGCTCACCGTCCGGTCCTGCTGGTGCTCAAAGAAGTCAATGGAAGCCCGGAACTCACGCCCTAGAGGCAGCACCAACGATTCCAACTGCATCTGCACTTCGGCCGGCATGCCTACTTTGATGCCTTCGGCCTCCGGGTAGCTGATGTTGAGCGACTCGGCAAGGCCCGTGGTGAGCTTGTCCCCGCCGATGTTCACCGCGCGGCTCAGCATCAACTCGCCCTGTTGCAAGATCGAGATGAAGGAGCCCTTGAATCCGAGGTCTACCAGGGCCACGACTTCGTTGGCGAACAGGTCGGGCACCGCCAACTCGAATGTATTGACTGGGCAAACCAGGGACGGCACCACCTGTTCGGGACTCAATCCCGCCCGGCGCGCCCCTTCCACATAATCATCCACCAATTGCTTCCGCGCCCCGGCGACCAGCACCCGCTGCTTCGGAGGTCCTACTGCGGCCTTCGCGGCATCGGCAGCCGGCTTCGGTTGTGGGTCGTTGGCCAGGACATGACAGTCGAACAAGTGATTAGTGAGCTCCTGCTGGAGGTAGAGGCGCGAGCCGTGTTTGAGGACCAGGCGCATGTCGTCCACCGGCAGGCGCGGCAGTTCGGCGTGCCGGACCATCGCGTCGTTCATGCCCAGGGTCAGAGCAACATATTTGGTTTTTGCGTCCAGTGCCTTGGCCACCGTCTTGAGGTGCTCACTTAACAGGTCAGCGGACAGCGCTTTGTCCGAAATTGGGGCATCCAGTATGGCGTACCCACTTAGGACATAGCTCTGTCCACGGCGCTGCAATTGGACGGCTTTCGTGGTCCGCCCGCCAAGATCCACGGCCATGATCTGGTCGCGCCTCTTTCGGCTTACGTTGTCAAAAAATGGCAGAGCCATATTAGTCTCTTTTCACAGTGTTAGCAGCATTTCGGCCAAACCCGCCACTCCACCCAACCGCCGCTCAGGACACACATAGCACAGGGCGTGCCGCCCGCGGGCGCCGGGCCTCTGCTCCCCCGGGGCAACCTGGGAGGTTGCTGGGATAGCTGCAAGCTGAAGGCTTAGGAATAACCACGGGAGAGCAGAGGAACTGCAGGAACCGGAGCCGAACAGGCGTTTGATTTCCGGATCCGCCCCGGCGCCCAAGCCAGCACTGCCACCCCGCCGCCCTTGCTTAAGTCGTCAAAGCTTATCCGACATCACGGGCATGACCAACCGTCCGTTCTGCTGCGGCGTGCGAAAGGTCGTCAGCAGGAAGTTGAAAGCAGGGCGGCCTTGCTCGAACCTCTCCGGGCTGCCGACCAGGCTGAACTCGAGGACTCCGGCGTTGGTCGCCACAAAAAGCAGACGCTCGCGCCGGGGCACCCCGCGCGCGGCATTCCACTGCACGTCGAACGCCGGCCCTCGCTGCGAGGCGCCTGCCAGAGTGAACTCCTGCAGGATCTTGCATCCCGCATGGCTGTCCAGTACCAGGCGCCGGCAACCGTCCGCATCCAACTCGGTCGTTCCCGGCGGGAATGATTCGATCACTCGAAACGTCAGCAGGCAACTGAGGTCGGCGTTAACGAGCGTCACCCTTTCCCAGTTCTCGGTTTCCAGGCGAAAGCCCTCCGGCATGACGAACCCGAACTTATTGGTGCCGAAGTTCACGTAGGCGAAGTTGGCGGGCATCAAGCCCGGGCCGCCCACGTGCTCCACCCGGACGCGGTAGGGCGGCAGGTTCGTGGTCCCTGAGGCGGCGCGGCTAGCCGCCGCGCCGGGCTGAGCCCAACCCGGCAGCGCCGAAAGGAGCCCCAGCAGCAGGGCAAACGCGAAAGCTGGCTTCATAACAGAGCGGGAGCGCTAGTTACCTGCATAGTTGACGACGCCCGGGGGCGGGACGGCCCAGCGCGAGCGCAGCATGTAGCCGAGCATCGGCGTGCCCGGCGGTTGCTTGGTGTATTGCAGGAAGTTCAGATCGAAGGAGAACTGCCGGGTCGGCGCGTAATAATAGGTCCCCGGGTTCACGAACTGGTTAGTGGCGTAAATGCT
>DATKNZ010000141.1:0-11025 GCA_035541055.1 Candidatus Acidiferrum sp.
GGTTGAGGGTTTGGGCGGCTCGGTTTCCCGGATGAGGCGGCGGATTTCGTCCAGCGCCGCGTTCCGCAGGGCCTCAGCGTCGAACGGGGTGACGCCGGTGAGCAGTTCGTAGAGCAGCACGCCCAGCGCGTAGATGTCGGACCGGGTGTCAATGTCCACGCCACTCAGGTCGGCCTGCTCGGGACTCATATAGGCGGGCGTGCCGACCATGTGCAGGAAGCCGGTGAAGAGCGTTTTATCCGTCAGCTTCCGGCCCAGGGCCTTGGCGACGCCGAAATCAATCACCTTGGGCACCGGCTTGCCGTCAATGAGCGTGACCAGGATATTCGACGGCTTGAGGTCGCGGTGGATGATCCCTTTTTGGTGCGCGTGCTGGACGGCGTGGCAGACCTGGATAAACAACTGCAAGCGCTCGGCCGTGGCCAGGTTCCGTTGGTCGCAGAAGTCCGTGATGGCAATGCCCCGCACCAGTTCCATGACGAAATAGGGGCGGCCTGTCTCGGTGACGCCTCCGTCGAAGACCTGGGCGATGTTGGGGTGGTCCATGAGGGCGAGCGCCTGCCGTTCCGCCTCGAACCGGGCAACGACTTCCCGCGTGTCCATGCCCGCCTTGATGATCTTAAGCGCCACCTGGCGTTGCACCGGCTCGAGTTGCTCGGCCATATACACCACGCCAAAGGCCCCCTCGCCGATCTCCTGCAGTAGCTTGTAGCGCCCAATCCGCGCACCGGGGCCTTCGGTGCTGAAGCCAGGCTCCAGAGGCGCCTGGGTGTCAGTGGCCCCGGCGTGTGCGATTTCCGAAGGCGCCGGCTTTACGGGTGTTTCCAGGAAGTCCCCCGCCTGCTGGTTGGCTGCCAGCAGACGTTCCGCTTCAGCCCGCAGTTCCCGATCCTCCCCGCAAGCCTGGGCAAGATAGGCCGCTCGCTCCGTCGGGTCGGCCCTGGCCGCAGCCTCGGCCAGGACCTGCTCCAAGCGCTTGAAATCAAGACTCATAATCGTCCGGCTCGCCACTCATCAGAGCGATGCGAGCCGCCAGTTTGCTTCACACAAACCGATTACTGATCACTGATTACTGGTTACCGCTGACTGCTTTCCGGTTTGCCCCTTCCTGCTCAGGCTTTTGTCCCCTCCGCCCAGCTCCGGCAGCCGGATGCGCGCGTAAAGCCAGGAACGGGCCAGCAGCCAGAGCCGGTCGGCAGTGCTACGGGAGATCCCGAGCTGTTCGGCCGCCTCGGCTTGGGTTAACCCCGTGAAAAACCTAAGTTCGACCAGTTGGACGGCCGATGGATGATGCTTGGCCAGTTCACTCAGACCTTCGTCCAGCGCCAGCAACTCCTCATCCGGCAGGGGTGAGATCAACTGGGTGTGTTCGAGCGGCACCCGGTCGCCGCCTTCGAGCGCCCGGCGTCGCTGCTTACGGCGCGCGTTCTCGATGAGGATACGCCGCATGGCTTGCGCCGCCGCATGGAAGAACTCGGCGCGGCTGTGCCACTGGTGTTCGTTGTGTCCGGCGATCCGCAGCCAGGCCTCGTGGACCAGCGAAGTCGCTTGCAAGGTCTGGCCGGGCTTTTCGTGAGCCAGCCTGACCGCCGCGAGCTTGCGCAGATCATTATAGACCAGTGGTAAGAGCTCCTCAGCGGCCCTCAGGTCGCCTTGCTCAACGGCTTCGAGCATGCGCGTGACCTCATTCACCCTTTTGCTTTTACCTCAAACCGATCGGGAAGAAAAGCTCGAAAGCACCGGCGGCCACGGGCGGTGGGACTCCAGGCCAGTCCACAGCTTTATGTCACAGAAATGGTCCAAGTGGACCAAGCTGTGCAGCCGTCGAACCAAGGACTTGAACCATTCATGCGCTTGAACCCGCCTTATCTTGGTTCACTCGCCTTGGCTGTTGATGAGGTCCCGGACCAAGTCGTGCCACTGTTGCAGTTGAACTTCGGTACTGCCGCAAGACAAAATGGACCGCAGGCGACGCTCGCTAAACGACTGAATTTCCAACGGTGCTGGCGGATGGATCAGGCCATCCTGAACCTCATTCGGCAACTGCAGCAGGTCCAAGATCTGTGTGACTCGAGCCCGCGAAAAACCTTCTCTTGCCGCGATTCTGGCCTGTGTGAGCCGGTTGTCCGCCTCGAATTGTTTTCGCCAGAGGACGGCCAACTGATATGGATGTATCCGGTCAGAGGGAGGCGGGCTCGTTGGCAGTGCCGGCTTTCCCAACTGGGCGGTGACACACTTGGGAAAGGGATCGGATTGACGATGAAAGGCGTAGCGCCCCATCTTGCGAACGGAATCCTGAGGGTCGCGGTCAAATCCCAGGAAGTTCGGGTTTTGCCCGCGCCAGCGGAGCCAATTTGCCTCAGGAGTTGCTCAAGGGTAGAGTCGCGACCGGTGGGCTGGCATTGCCGATTGCGTCCATGTTTAGAAGAACTTGCCGTGCCGGTGTCGAAGACTGATAGTATGGCAAAATGAACCCGACGCAGAGGCCAGCCCCACGCCCCCGCCTCGCGTCGAACGCCTCAAAAAGCAAGCCCGCCTCGGCAACCCTCAACAAGGCCTCCCGGCCCACTCGCTCCATTGACATTCTCAATTTCCTTCTGATCTGGATCACCCTGGTGCTGGCGTTGTCCTGGCCCTTCCAGCTCTTCCTCTTTTCCTACATCGTGCTCGGGCCGTGGCACTACCTCACGGAAATCAATTGGCTGGACAAGCAGAAGTACTTCCTGCCCTCGAAGGACACCCGCCTGTTCGTCTGGAGCATGGCGGTGCTGGTGTTGCTGCTGACGGCGGGCACGCTCTTCCCGGCTACCGGCTCTTGGGACTGGGCCAAGCCCATGTACCATGCCGTCTATGGTTCACCCGGCAATCCAGTCGCACAAATGGTCAAATGGAGCTGGTCGCTGATGCTGATCGCGTTCGTAACGGCGGCGGCCTGGTTGTTTACGGAGCGCTGGGCCTTGCGAGCGCCCATCATCATGTTCTGCTTGCTCAGTTCGCTCTTTTTTTACCGGGTGCCAGCGGCGGGCGTCGTGTTTGGCCTGTTGCTGCCCACCATCGTCCATGTGTTCTTATTCACCATGCTGTTCATGTGGTATGGCACACTGAAATCGCGAAGCGGCTGGGGCTATGTGAACCTGGCCTCCATGGTTCTGGCGGTGCTGGTCATTGCCTTTCGGCCCGTAGGCCCGGAGTCGCGCTACCTGAGCAATTCAGTGGTTGAACTCACCTTGGCCAGCGCCTTCCATCAGATCAATTACGTGATCAACCATTGGTTCGGCGCCATGAGCGATGGCAGAGCGGACCTGGCTTCCCCCGCCTTTTTCAAAGTGCAGTCGTTCCTCGCATTTGCCTATACCTATCACTACCTGAACTGGTTTTCTAAAACCTCCATCATCAAATGGCATCAGGTTGAAAGAGGGAAGTTCGTGTTCTCCGGGGTGCTATGGGCGGTCTCACTCGCCTTGTATAAAGTGGATTACCGCCTGGGCTTTGCCGCCGTCTCGGTGTTAAGCCTGCTGCACGTCGTGCTCGAATTCCCATTAAACTTCGTCTCGGCACGGGGTATCCTGGGCGCTGTGATGCCCAGACCTAAGCCGGCGTGAGGGGCACCGGCCCTTAACCCGGACATTTCACGCTCCGCACGATCCCCTGACAGGGTGTAGCCGCCGACGTCAGTCGGCGCATTCTCCCGGCAGCGCAGATGGCGCCGACTGACGTCGGCAGCTACTTGTGCGTGAGATAAGCGGGCTAAGCCTCTCGAGTCAGCGCTCATCACGGGCACGTTGAAAATGGCGGAATCCGGCCATCACCCATACCCCAGCGCCTGCCAAAAGCAGACCAGGCAGGCAAAACAGTTCTCCGGTTGTGACTGCCCTCTCACTTATGACGACAAGCCTGGAGTTGCAGTCTGACCACGCCTTGGAGGCCATCGCCGGGCTTGATCCGCTTGCCGTACCCGTACTGCCCGTCGTACTCGTTAATCCCACCGGGCGAGCCGTCAAAGTGATTCATAATCACCAGGGCGAGTGCATCCACTCCCATGGTGGCCCTTCGGTGTCTGCTTTTGGGGCATCCGCGACACGGATGCCCTTTTTGCTTCCAGCAATCCCCGCCCCGTGGCTATTGGGCCACAACAATGGGCGCTCGCCTTCTGAGGTTAATCTCCGTGGCCCTCGAATTGCTACCGTGTGGGTGTCTGAACTTGCGTCCTTAGCATGAGATTGAGTCGGGCTACCGAACTGATCACGGCGTGTGCCGAGCAAATGAATGCCCGGTATGAGGGCGTAGTGTTTGACGAATGGGCTGTGCTCTCCCTGGGAACACACCGTGCCCGCTTGCACTACTACGTTGGGCCTTGTAAGAAGGGCTTTCGGAAGAACTTGCTGGCTGACCCTGCCGCCCTGTGCGCGGACCTGGCCCTTCCCGACTACGGAGTCGGTGATTTCAAACTGGCGCTCACCGGCGTGTCTCCGCCGTTCGCCGGATTCATGGTGCTCGGGCGAGGCCGTTACCTGGTCTGCAATAATACTGTCCAGAAGCTGGACAGCCTTACCAGCAGTCCCCGCTGGCTGGTGAGCCAGGTGCCCTTTATTCAATTGAGCGAGCGGTTCCGGGCGAGCCCGCTCGAGTTGGATGTCAGCCTCTCGGGTTGATGCACCAGGTGCCTGGGCGAAAGATTCCGGCGTGGTTAGTAGCGTAAGCCTCCGGCTTGCGCCCGTCCCGGCAACCCTCTGGGTTGCCGCGCACCACGCGCCACCGGAACAACCCAGAGGGTTGTTGGTACTACCGCAAGCCGGAGGCTTACGCTGCCTGAGCAGTCAGCCGGCGTAGGCCCTGCCGCCCACCCGCTTACGGCAGCGGCCGCGCCCGGTAGAACCGTAGCGGCAGGTCCAAGCTGCCTGCACCTGGATCCGTAAACGTGAAGGGCGAAGTATTGGTTTCGAGCGGGGTCCAGTCGGAGAGGTTGGTCGAGGCCTCGATCACGTAATTGCTGCCGGGCTCCCCGGCCACACCTACCTGGAACCCGCCCTCCTCCGTGAGCGAGGGCGACACCAGGATCGGTGATGGCACCAGCACCGTGAGTAGCGCCAGGGAACTCGTGATCGAGCCGCCGATGTTGCTGACGACGACTGAGTATCCGCCCGCCTGGGCCGCTTGCACGCCGCTCAGGCTAAGCAGCGGCGAGTCGGGCACGGCCAGCAGGTTGGTTTGGTTGAAGTACCACTGGTAGTCGAGCGGCGCCTGGCTGGTCGCCTGCACGCTGAAGCTGGCGCTGCCGCCGGCGAGCACCGTCTGGTTCGACGGCTGCATAGTGATGTCCGGCGCCGTGACAACGGTGAGCACGGCGTTGGAACTGGGCGCTGCCCCATAGTTGTTGAACACCACGACCGAATACGTGCCCGCGTTCGTCGGGTCGGCGCTCGACAGGCCGTAACTGCTGCCGGTGGCCCCGTCAATCGGCCCGCTGTTGAACTGCCATTGGTAGGTGAACGGCGGTGTGCCGCCCGCCACTACCGTGAACACGAATGGCGCCGCCACGCCCACGGTCTGGTCCAGCGGTTGCTGCGTGATCACCGGCCCCGAGAGCACGGTGAGCAGGGCGTTCGAGCTCGTCGCGGCCCCCAGGCTGTTCGTGACGATGACGGAATACTGTCCCGCGTCGTCGAATTGCACGGCGGCCAGGTTGAGCGCCGAAGCTGTGGCGCCGGCGAGATTCGTGCCGTCAAGCTGCCATTGGTAGCTGAGAGGCTGGGCGCCCGCGGCCATAGCAACATACAGGACATTCGTGCCCGCAGGGACAGTCCGGCTCGGCGGTTGCACGGTCAGCACTGGGCTGCCGGAGCCCTCGACCGCAAGGCTGTGCGATGCTCCTCCCGACACGGCAATAGCGTTGGTCAGGCAGGGCGGGATGATGGATTGCCCGGCGTTTACGGCGCTGCCCGCGTTGGTCAGGCCGGCACCCCAGGCGACAAGGGTGCCGTCGCACTTGAGGGCCAGTCCGTTGTACCGCCCCGCAGCTATCGCCACGACGTTGCTTAGGCCCGCGGGCGGAGTCGTTTGGCCATAGGTATTGTCGCCCCAGCCGACTACCGTCCCGTCGCTTAGCAGGGCGAGGCTGAAATAACCGCCTGCCGCGATCATCACTGCGTTGCTCACGCTGGCGGGCACGACGCACTGGCCATATTGCGGACTTACGCCGCTGTTGGTCGTGCCGGCACCCCAGGCCGTTACCGTGCCATCCGCGCTCAGCGCGAGGCTGTGGTAGGTGCCGGCCGAGACGGCCACCACGTTGCTCAAACCGCTCGGGACGATGGCTTGCCCGTAATCAGGGCTGATGCCGCTGCCCGTGGTGCCGGAGCCCCAGGCCACGACCGTGCCGTCAGACTTCGCCGCCAGGCTGTGGGACGCGCCGGCGGCAATGTCCACGACATTGCTTAGCCCGGCCGGAACAATGGACTGGCCGTATTGGGGAGCGACACCCGTATTGGTCGTGCCCGCGCCCCAAGCCACCACGGTGCCATCCGAGATCAGGGCGAGGCTATGGTAATAGCCGGCGGCCACGCTGACGGCATTGCTCAGGTTGGCGGGCACAATCGCCTGGCCCACGTACGGGACGCTGCCCTTGTTAGTCTGGCCGGCGCCCCAGGCGGCGACGGTGCCGTCGCCCAGCAGGGCCAGGCTGTGGAAAAGGCCGCCCGCCACTGCGGTAACATTGCTCAAGCCTGCCGGCACAATGCATTGACCGTAGTTCGGCGCCGTCCCCGGGTTATTCGTTCCCGCCCCCCAGGCCAGCAGCGGCCACAAGGTCACCAGCGCATTGCTGCTGGTCGCAGAACCGTAGGCGTTGGTCGCCACGACTGAATACGCGCCCTGATCCCAGGTCTGGACATTCGAGATCGTCAGGCTGGCCGTGGCCGACCCGATGAATTCGCCGCCGTCCGCCAGGTTATTCGTGCCCAGGCGCCATTGGTAGAAAATCGGTTGCGGCCCGAGCAGCGTGACATTCAGCACGACGATGGAGCCCGCCGGCACAGCCTGGCCGACCGGTTGCATGGCGACGACCGGCGCGTAGGCGGCAGTCAGCACGGCGTTGGAGCTCAGGACGGAGCCGTTGAGGTTGCTGACGGTAACCGTGTAGGTGCCCACGTCCTGCACCTGCGCGCTCGAGATTCTCAGCACCGTGCTGCCCTGACCGCTGAGGGTGCCGCCGTTGGTCAGCACGACGCCGTTCTTCGCCCACGAATAGCTCAGGGGAGGGGTCCCCGCGGCGCCGACCCCGAAGGCAGCGGGCGCACCGGCGGCAACCGTCACGCTCTGGGGCTGATTGGTAATGAAAGGATCCATGGCCGTGAGCACCGCGTTGGAGCTGGTCACTGTCCCGTACAGATTGGTCACCACCACGGCATAGCTGCCCGAATTGGTCGGGCTGGCGGCAACCGTCAGCGTGCTGGCGGTTGCGCCCGAGAGCGCTGCGCCGTTGAAGGTCCACTTGTAGCTGAACGGCGTGCTGCCCGAGACTCCCACACTGAAGGACGCCGGCATGCCCACGCCGGTAACCACATTCGTAGGCTGTGCCGTAATCACCGGCGGCGCATGGACCGTCAGCACAGCGGTGGCGCTATTGGTCGAGCCATACGAATTGGTGACGGTCACCGTATAGCTGCCCGCATTTGCAAGCTGCGCGTTATACCGGATGAGGGTGCTGGTGGTCGCGCCCACGAGATTGGTTCCATTAAAGTGCCACTGGTAATAAAGCGGCGTGGCGCCCGAGACCCCCACCGTGAAGGTCACATTGCTCCCGGCCAGCACCGTCTGGGTGGCCGGCTGATTGGTGATGCTGGGCACGCCCACGCCGATGACGAACGTCTGCATGAACGCGCTCAGGTTCCCGGCCGACACGTCCGAGTCGCCGCCCGACCAGTTGGTGTTGCCGTATTGCCAGATTTGCCAGGTTGACCACGGGTAGCTGCTGGAGGGCCCGCTATCCGTCAGGGGGTGTGGCGTTCCGCAGATGCTGCCGCTTGAGTTGCAATACGGATAGGCTGCGATCCAGTCCGGCCAGATCGTCACGGAGGAGTTCAAGCCGGGATAGGTGCCGGACGGAGCGGAATACCAGACTCCCGTATAGACCACGGGCTTCATGCCATAGACCCCGTTGGCCCGCGCGTAGTTCGAGACGGAGGTGCACCATTCGTTCACCCACTGGGACAGTTGGGTTACCGTGAAGCCCGCCGCCACCGTCGCGCCCGTATCCTCCCAATCCAGCATCGGCACGCAGTAGCCGCCCCCGTTCTTGACGTAGCTGCCGGCAGTGCTCCAGAAGTAAGACGCCTCGCTGTCGGCGCTGTTGGAGCCCGTTATGTTCGGGTGAGAACTCGGGCGGGCAAAGTGGTAGGCGCCAATGTAAATGCCGACGCCCTTGGCGCCCGACTCCTGCGCCGTGAAATCGGGATTTACGTACCCGGTGCCTTCGGTCGCCTTGGCCCAGGCGAACACCACGCCCGCATTCTTGGCCGTCGTCCAGTTGATGCTCGGCTGGTAGCCTGAGACATCCGTGCCCAGTTGGCGCTGGGCTACTGCGTTCTGGCTCACCGCCAGCCCCAGGCCCACGGCAATCACGGCGCGCAAAGACCTACAGGACGACAGGCTGCGAGGCAGGGAAGTAACGGCTTTCATGGACCAGATTCTATTATGGTGAGGGCCGCGACTACGCGAGCTTGCAGTCAAGACATTGTTCCAGCGGCCATTCTTCTACACCTTGCCTCAGACAGGCTTGAGCTGGCAACTGCAATCTTGACCTCAGGCGCAGCAGGGCAGGGCGGACTCACGGAAGATTCCCCCGCTCCGGGCCGGATTACCTCGAGCCGCCCCATAGCCCCTCCCGTATCTCTCCAGTACCTCACCGTCGTACCTCTCCAAACTTTGCAGAGGTACGACGGTGAGGTACTGGAGAGCTACGGGAGGGGCTATGGGGCGGTGACGGGGGGCTGGACTGCACAAGTGGCTGCGGGAATGGAGGTTGGCGATTCGGGGGGTGTGAAGGCAGCGCTGGGCTTCCCATTGGGCAGGCGTAACCCACCGGTGGCGGCTTTTCGCAGGCGGCGGAGCACGAAAGTTCGGCAGCTACGAGATTTCGTCTGGGTCCGAGGCCAGCCGCGTATTAGCTGAGCCCTGTAAATACAGGGCCGGCGGCCAGTTGCCGTGATGGCACGCGCCTTGCGCAGGGTTGGGGCGACGGCTGTGACTCTCGTCCCTACCATGATCCTCGGTCCCTTCGCCGCCGGCGCGGGGTTGCTGTGCTTTCGTTTGGACAAAGCGCGCCGAATCCTGGTGGTGGCGGTGACGGCGGCGCTGTGCTGCGGGGCGCTGGCGCTGATCGGTCTGCCGGCACCGGTGGGGTTGGGCGGCTTTCCGCTGGCTACGCATCATCTCGATTTGTTCATGCAGGTCATCGAGGCCGGCATGGGGCTGTATGTTCTCTATGTCGGCTGGCGCGCCCGGCACGCGCTGATCATGGCGCTGATGCTGGCGCAGGCTGGGCTGATGTTCTGGTTCGAGTGGACCTACGGCTCGCGGTTGGAAGCCGTCCAGAACCTGTTCGTGGACAAGTTTGCGGTTATCATGGCGCTGATCAATGGCGTGGTGGGCGGCGGCATCTGCCTGTATGCGCTGGGCTACATGCGCGAATACCACGAAACGGCACATCGCGAGGTCGCCGACCGTCGGCCACTTTTCTTCGCGCTGCTGTTCGTGTTCATGGGCGCCATGTTCGGCCTCATCTTCGCCAACAATCTCCTCTGGCTGTTCCTGTTTTGGGAGATCACGACGCTCTGCTCCTTTCTGCTCATCGGCTACACCCAAACCGAGGAGGCGACGCGCAACGCTCTCAGGGCGCTGGTCATGAACCTGGCGGGCGGCCTGGCCTTCGCTATTGGCATTGTCCTGTTCTACCGGCAAAGCGGGAGCATCGAGTTGCAGACGCTGGTCGCATCCAAAAACGGCCTTGTGCTCCTGCCCGCGGCGTTGCTCTGCTTTGCGGGCATCACCAAGTCGGCGCAGCTCCCGTTCTCGAGCTGGCTGCTCGGCGCCATGGTAGCGCCGACGCCTGTTTCGGCTTTGCTCCATTCCAGCACCATGGTGAAGGCGGGCGTGTATCTCGTGCTGCGCCTGGCGCCGGTGGTGACCGGCACGACGGTCGGCCTGATGGTGGCGCTGGTCGGCGCCGTGACCTTCCTCGTCGGCTCGCTGGCGGCCATCACATCCAACGACGCCAAGCGGGTGCTCGCGTGGTCCACGGTGGCGAACCTGGGTTTGATCGTGCTCTGCGGCGGCATCGGCACGGCGGCGGCGGTCTGGGCGGGCCTGCTGCTGATCATCTTCCATGCAGTTGCCAAGTGCCTCCTGTTCCTGTGCGTGGGCGTGGTCGAGCACAAGCTGCACAGCCGCGACATCGAGGCGATGTCCGGCCTGACGATCAACATGCCGCGGGTTTGCGTGATGATGCTGATCGGGATGGCGGGCATGTTCCTGGCTCCGTTCGGCATGCTGATCAGCAAATGGGCGGTGCTCAAAGCGGTGGTGGATGCCTTCCCTGCCCTCTCGGTGTTCATCGTGTTCGGCAGCGCCGCCACGCTGTTCTTCTGGGTCAAATGGATGGGCAAGCTCTTGCAGGTGGTGCAGCCGCGGCAGCCCGTGGATAGCCACCTCGGCCTGGGCGAGTGGATCGCACTCTACGGGCTTTCGGCGGCCACGTTCCTGGCCTGCTTGTTGTTCCCGCTGATCTCCTCGGTCCTCATCGAGCCCTATGTCGCTGGCGTGTTCGGCGAATCCGTCGCCATGAGCCAGGGCAACATCATCATCATGACCATCATGATGGTGATGGTGATGCTTTTCCCGCTGAGCTTCATCAATTACGGGCGCGGGGTTAAGGTCATGGACGCCTATCTGGGCGGTGCCAATGTGCAAAGCAGTGTGCGCTTCCTCGGCTCGGGCGCCCAGGTGCAGGACGTGACGATGAACAATTAT
>DATKNZ010000142.1:0-19974 GCA_035541055.1 Candidatus Acidiferrum sp.
CCGGAATTCGTCCTGGAAGGTGTGTATGAGGCAGGCCCTTGGCCTGCAATACCAAAACGGGGCCATGAACCCAGGGCGTTGGCCCTGGGCTGGTATGAAGCAGGCCTTTGGCCTGAAAGCAAAGCCGCTGGCGGCTCAAACCCATCGGCTAGCACCGGGGCGGCGCGTATATGGCTCCTCATATACAGGAGGCGCCCGATGGGCAAATCCCTCAACCTTCGAAGGATTCTGTCTTGCGCCCTTTGCCGCCTGTCTCTGGCGCGGGCCGTCCTAATCCGCACCGGTTGAGCTATTATGGAGAAGTAGAGGCCGGCCCGCGTGGCCCGGTTGCTCTGATCCTTATGAAGCACCTCTCGTTCTGGACTGCCGTATTATTGGTCATGCTCTGTGGCGCCGCCTCTGCGCAGGAAGGCGGCAAGCGCGGCATGCGGGCCGCCGAGGCCGGGTTGCCGCCCGGCGCCCATGAGCTGCAGATCGGCGAGGCGGCCCCGGATTTCTCGCTGCCGGGGGTGGACGGCAAGACCTATTCTCTGGCCGACTTCAAGGACGCGGATCTGTTGATGGTGATCTTCACCTCGAACCATTGCCCCTACTGCCACGCCATGGAAGGCCGGTTGGCCAGGCTGATTGCCGATATGCAGGGGCGGGGGCTGGCGGTGGTTGCCATCAACCCCAACCACGCGGACGCCATCCGCATAGACGAACTGGGCTACAGCAAATACAACGATACCTTCGACGAGATGAAGCTCTACGCCAAAGAGCGGGGCTTTAGCTTCCCTTACCTGTACGACGGCGACCAACAGGTCACGGCCAAAGCCTACGGCTGCCTGGCCACGCCGCATGTGTTCCTCTTCGACCGTCAGCGCAAGCTGCGTTACAAGGGTCGCTTTGATGACTCGCGCTTTCCCGATCCGGCCACGGTCACCTCGCCCGATGCCCGCAACGCCGTCGAGGCGCTGCTGGCGGGCAAGCCGGTGCCCGTCGAGGTCACCCGCCCGCAGGGCTGCTCGACCAAATGGGCCTCCGACAAGCCGGAGGTGGTCAGGGCGGATGAACAATGGCGGGGCGCGCCGGTGCCGCTGGCGACGATTGACGCGGCCGGCGTGGCGGCGCTGGCGCGGAACGATACGCAGAAGCTCCGGCTGATCAACGTCTGGGCCACCTGGTGCGTCCCGTGCGTGCAGGAGTTCCCGGGGCTGGTTTCGCTTTCACGCCGGCTCGGCAACCGCGACTTCGAGCTGATCACCATCAGCGTGGATGACCCGAAGGACCAGGCGAAGGTGCAGCAGTTCCTCGACAAGCAGCACGTGGCCATCCCCAACCGTGTGAAGCGCTCGCTGAAGAGCGAAGGGCGCACTACCAACAATTACCTGTTCACCGGGGCGAATGCCGAAGCCCTGCTAAAGGCCCTGGACCCCGAGGCGCCCGGGCCGGTGCCTTATACCGCGGTCATCGCGCCCGGCGGCAAGATCGTTTACCGCCATGCCGGCGAAGTCACGGCGGCTGCGCTTCAGACGAAGCTGATCGAGGAACTGGGGCCTTACTACAAGTAGTCGGCCGCATCCGGCAAAAGGCGTTCTTGGCAAGAGACAGGATGGTCGTCTTGCGGCTCGCCTGTCCCAATTGCCTGGCGTTGCGCTATTAACCTGCCGTAACGAACGCATTGCCAGCGACGTCTTTTATTTAACATGAACGACCGCCTTAGCCGCCGTAACTTCCTCAAAAGCGCATCCGTCCTGCCCCTTTGCACGGCCTCCGGTTTTGGCTTGGCGGGCGCCGCCGCCAATGCCATGGAACCGATCAAGCGTTGTGGCGGCCCCATGCTCAAGGTGAGCCTCAACGCCTATTCCTTCGCCCGGCTGCTTAATGACAATCTCCGGGGCCGCGGCAAAGGCATCACGCTGCTCGAGTTGCTCGACTTCTGCGCCCAGAATAATTTCGAGGCCATTGACCCTACGGGCTACTATTTCCCGGGCTACGGCTCCGTGCGCGAGGGGAAGAAAGGCAAGCCAACAGACGACTACATCTACCAGTTCAAGCGCCGGGCATTCGAGCTGGGAGTGGCCATCAGCGGCACCGGTGTCGCCAACGACCTGGCGACAGCCGACAAGGAGAAGCGCGCCTCCGAGGTGAAGCACATCAAGGACTGGGTCGAGGTGGCCGCCAAGCTGGGCGCGCCCGTGCTGCGCGTATTCTCGGGGCCCGTGCCCGAAGGTTACGAGGACAAGTGGGACGAGGTTGCCGCGTGGATGGTGGCTGACCTGAAGGAGTGCTGTGCCCACGCCGCCAAATTCGGCGTGATCATTGGCATCCAGAACCACGGTGACATGCTTAAGTCGGCCGACCAGGTCATTAAGGTGATCAAGATGGTGGATTCCCCCTGGTTCGGCGCGATCAATGACACCGGCTATTACATGACGCCGGACCCGTATGTGGACATGGCACTGGTAGTGCCTTACACGGTGAACTGGCAGGTCAAGCAGCGCCTGGGCGGCAAGGAAGGCACTACACCCATGGACCTCAAGCGGCTCATCCATATCATGAAGGCCGGAGGTTACCGGGGCTACGTGCCCATCGAGACTCTCTCGCAGCCGGGCAAGGAATATGATCCCGTGGCCTTCGTGCCCCAGTTCCTGAAAGAAGTGCGCCAGGCTATTGCCGAGACCGCCTGAAGCTACCCCCCACCCCAGCATATAACCCACACCGATGACCCCGATCCGTCCTGTCCGTCCGATCCGTCCTGTCGTTCTCGCGGCGCTATGCTGCGCGTTGGTTCTCTCCGTTCGAGCGGCCGCCCCGGCGCCGGATGATTCTGAGGCCCAGCCTGCGCGCAAGGGCAAGAAGGTCGAGCGCCCGGTCAACTTCGTGCCGGCCGTGGCCGACCCGCTCATGGGCGATTGGCAGGGCGAGGGCGGCGTCGTGGCGCAGGTGCTTCCGCTTGCGGACGCCAAATACCGGGCGCTGCTGCTGACCGCCTTTGACGTCGAGGGCAGCCCGGTTGCGGTTCTACAAGGAGAGAAGTCAGGGAACAGCGTCGCGTTCGAGGGCGACGGCTGGAGCGGCGCCATCCGCGAGGGGCAATTCTCGGGCAGCAAAGGCGACAAGCGCTTCACTCTCAGGCATGTCACGCGCACGCCGCCCTCGCTCGGGGCGAAGCCGCCCGAAGGGGCCGTGGTGCTGTTCGACGGCAAGAATCTCGACGCCTGGGCGAGGAAGAATGGCAAGAGCTGGCTGGAGGAGGCCGGCCCGGCGGGTTGGAAGGTGCTGGAGGGCGGCGTGACCGAAGTCGTCCCGGGCAGCGACTGCATCATCACGCACCGGAAGTTCGGCGACTGCAAGGTGCACGTGGAGTTCCGCACGCTCGGCTACCCGAGCAACAGCGGAGTGTTCCTGCAGGACCGCTACGAAGCGAACATTAACGAAACCTATGCGCGTCCGGAGCAGAGCCCGAACGGCGGGTTCGACAATTGCACGGAGGACGCCAAGCCGCGCATCCGGCCCTGCCGCGCGCCGCTCGAGTGGCAGACCTTCGATATCGAGTTCCACGCGCCGAAGTTCGATGCCCAGGGTAAGAAGACCGCCAATGCCCGCGCCACTGTGCTTTTCAATGGCGTGAAGATCTACGACAACCAGGAGTTGAATCTGCCGAAGGGCGCCGCCCGCCGCCTGGGTGAAGCCGCCACCGGCCCGCTCATGCTCCAGGAGCACGGCATGCCGGTGCAGTTCCGGAACGTGTGGCTGGTCGAAACCGGCGCCTGAGCCGCGCCATATATGACGATCACCTCCCCTCTTTCGTATTTGTTTCGGATTTCGACCTTCGGGCTTCGGATTTGGGTCCTCTGCGTTCTATCCGCTCCTTTCGCCGCGCTGAGCGCAAAGAAGACGGATGCCGGTTATGAGGCCGAAAGCAATCCCGCCTACGCGGCCACTACGGTTTCAACCAACGCCGATACCAGCGGCAAGCCGGCGAAGCCGGCTGGTTTCATTCATCCTGGAGTGCTGGTCAACCGGGCCCAATTGGACGAGATCAAGAAGCGCGTCGCCGCCGGCACCGAGCCGCAGAAGAGCGCGTTCGAAAAGCTAAAGGCAAGCCCCCTGGGGTCTTTGACCTACACACCCCATCCCTGGAAGGCGTGCGAGTGCGGCCCCCGCTCCCGGCCCGACCTGGGTTGCAAGGACGAGCAGGCCGACAGCGCGGCGGCCTATTCGCAGGCGCTCCTGTGGTATATCACCGGGAACAAGGCATACGCGGATAACGCCATCAAGATCATGAACGCCTGGTCGGCCACGCTCACCGGCGGCCACACCTATGCCAACGGCCCCATCCAGGCGGCCTGGTGCGCCTCGCTCTGGCCACGGGCGGCGGAGATCATCCGCTACACCGAGGCCGGCTGGTCGGATGCCGATGTCGCCAAGTTCCAGAACATGCTCAGGACGCAGTATCTGCCGTTCATCATTCACGGGGATTGCGAGAATGGAAATAAGGAGCTCGCGATGTGCGAGGCGCTCATCAACACAGGCGTGTTCCTGGATGACCGGGCGGTGTTCGACCTGGGCGTCAAGATGTGGCGTGGCCGGACGCCGGCCTATATCTATCTAAAGAGCGACGGGCCCAAGCCGATTGAGCCGCCCGGCTGCGGTCCGGCGATTTGGGGCAACAAGGGCTATACCCCCGAGTTCGTGGATGGGCTGCTGCAGGAAACTGCCCGCGACACCCATCATGCGTGGCTCGCCTACTCTTCCATGGCCGATGCCGCTGAGACGGCGCGCCAGCAGGGACTCGATTTATACGCCGAGCAAGCCAAGCGCATGATGGCGGCCCTCGAATTCCAGGCGCAGTACCTGCCCCCCAACAACACGCCTGCCCCGGAGAACCTCGCCTTCGCCCTCCAGCCCACCTGGGAGATTGCCTATAACCATTTCCACAATCGCCTCGGCTACAGCTTGCCGAAAATGGCGGCGGTCCTGCCGACCAACCGACCTACGGGCGTCAATCATCACATGGCCTGGGAAACGCTGACCCACGGGGACATAGGCGCGGTGGGCCTGCCGCCCATCGCGACGGCGCAGAAGTAGCCGGAAGCCCTGAGATGTAGGGAGTGCGCAACCGACCGCTTGGAGTTGAAGCTTTTGATTGGCCCGGTCACCGCAACATGGACAGGAGCCTGAAGCCCGAGTTCTCTAGAACCGAACACAGCGCGAAGCTCCTCTGCCGTAACGGCTTGGGATGCCGATGGCACCTGGCACGCGCTAGCACGAAGGCTTCCGGACCTCCTGCCCCTAAAGCCCTGACCCCGGAGCCTGGACGGAGTGGGCCACCCGTGGGCCGCGTGGTTGGCCGGTGTATCTCCCATGGGGCCCGGACCACATGGGAGACACACCGGCCACCAACGCGCCCCGCAAGCGAGCCACAGGCTGCAGACCCGTCCTCCCCTTCGGAATCGATGACCTCAGGGCAGTTTGTGTCTCAGAATAGGACACCTGCCGTGGCGGCGGCGGCTCCACGCGCAGCAGTTGGACTCCTCAGCTTGGTGGTCGCGGCCCTCATCGCCGCGCCTCAGATCGCCGGGGCGGCGCAGCGGGCATTCTTCATCCTGCAATCGCCGGCCGCTGAAACGGTCGCCGCAGGCGTCACGACCAACTACGCCATCACGCTCACCTACAGCAACGCCAGCGGGACCATCAACAGCGCTGTGTTTACCAATGGCGTGTCCGTGTCGCCGCCGGGCCAGGGAGTGACCGCCAGCCTGAGTTCAATCTATGCCGGGCCGATCAACTCGGGCGGCGGCACCACCAACCTGACGCTGACCGTCTCGGCGGCCTCCAGCGCCCCCGCCAACACCACATATCAGATCATCGTCAGCGCCACCAACAGCTCGTTTACTGCCAACGTGCCTCCAGGCGTTGCCGCGATCACGAACAGCTTCGTCATCGGACCGCCGGCGAACTCGAATGGGTTCACGATGGCCCTGGCCCCTGCCGCAGCGTCCTGCCGCGCCGGGGCGGCTACGAACTTCACCGCTACCGTCACGCTGGTGGATTGCAGTGCGACCATCTCGGGCACCATCACCAACGGCGTGACCGTCAGCGGACCGGACCCGGCGAATGTAACTGCCAACCTGAACACTCCCTACGCCGCGCTGACGAACAACTTCGGCCAGACCAACCTCACGTTGAGCATCAGTGTGAACCCCAGCGCTGCCGGCGGGGCCTACACCGTTACCGTCAGTGGAACCAATAGCGCCTTCACGGACAATGCGACGCCGGGCGTGGCTTCGGCCGCGTTTACCCTGGACCTGACCCTGTTGAAGCAGTTCACAGTTGGCCTGGACCCTCCGACGGAAGCCTTCATGGAAGGCGCCGCGGGCGTGGTGGGTGTAGCCGTGACTCTGACCAACCTCAGCGATGCCCTGGCAGAAACCATAACCAACAGCGTGACGGTCATCGGCCCCGACCCGGCAAATGATATTACTGCCGGCCTGAGCGCGGCTTACGCTTCCCCATCCGCTCGCGGCGGCACGGCCACGCTTACCTTGTCCATCACCAACAACGGCAGCAGCCTGCCGGGCGCTTACCAGGTGATCGTCACCGCAGCCAACGGCGATTTCACCGACAACACGCCCGCGCCGGGAGTTGCTTCGGCCACCAACTCCCTGACGGTGACTCCGCTGCCTTTTTCCATCCAGAGCTTCGGTGTGATCGGCACAAACCTGACCGTCACCGGGGCCGGCGGCGGCCCCAACTGGCCCTACCTGGTGTATGCCTCGACAAACCTCGCGCTGCCGCTTTCACAGTGGACGCCCATCCTGACCAATGTGTATGACGCCAACGGCAGGTTCAGCGTGGCGATTGCCCTCGCCAACACCGTGGACCCGAATGCCGCCTCCCAGTTCTTCGTGCTGGCTTTCCCCGGCGGCACAAATGCGGTGGCCACGCCGACCTTCAGCCCGCCGGCACGCGCGTACTTCGCCGAGACCCCGGTCACTATCGCCTCAGCCACCAGCGGCGCTCTCATCCGATACACGACCGACGGCAGCCTGCCGACCGAAAGCAACGGCGCGCTTTACACCGGCCCCGTGACGATGCGTGGGCCCGTTAACACCAACAGCACCGGCACCATCACCAACGCCTCGGGCGTGACCATGCTCAAAGCCGTCGCCTACAAGGGCGGCATGCGCACCAGCGACGTGTGGACGGGCATCTACACCATCCTCGATCCCGTCGCCTACCCGCCGGCGGCCACGCCTTCCCCGGTCTGCGGGATCGCTCACATGGCCTACACTGTGACCAGTTCCAACTGGGACAACACCGTCAGCCTGTGGACGAACTATTACGGCTTCGGCGCGGTGGTAGCCTCCAACGACTTTGCCCTGGTCAAGATCAACGACCAGCAATACGTCGAGATGTACCGCGTGCCGTTGCTGGTGTCCAACCAGTGGCAACTGGCGAACTACGGCTACGAGGTGACCAACGCCGAGGCTTACCGTGAATTGCTGGCCACCAACGGCATGAGCGTGCCGGCCGGCGTCACCACTAATGCCCTGGGCAACCTCAGCTTCCTCACGGTGGATCCCGACGGTCACACGAACGAATGGGTCCAGTACCTGACGAACAGCGTCACTGGCCGCTCGCTGGGTCACTATATGCCCGGCACCCAGGTCGCCGGCTTCGCCAACTGCTTCGGCATCCTCACCATCTACGGGTCGCAGGACAACGTTTCCGGCCCCCCGATCACCTACTACGTTGACGAGTGCGGCTTCCTCGGACCCGGTAACAGCCTCGATTTCCCCAACGGCGGCAAGATTTACATTGAGCTGTTAACCGCCGGCTCCGGCGGCGCCACCCAGGACACCGCCGGAAAGCACGGCAAGCTGCAGCTCATGAACTTCCGGGGCATGACGATTTGGGATTCCATCAACCTCCTCACCAACCGCAACCCATCCATCCCGGGTCTCATTGTCACGGAAGGACGGCACTACGCCTTTGATGTGGATACGCTGGACCTTTCGCGCATCCGGCTGAATGACTATTAGCAGCCGGGAGACTCAGAGCCCGCCGGGCCCCTGGTTTGTTGTCCCAAACGGCCCTGCTTGTGCTATTAAACACCAGAAAGCACGGCGTCTGCCAGCGCGGGAAGCGGAGTCCTGGCGGCCGCCGCCATGCGGCATAATCGGTGATGGACACGACCTCCGCACCATGGCACACGATTCACAGCACGAGACGGAACGGCGCAAGCAGTTGGTCGCGCTCATGACGCAGCACCAGCGGCGTATCTTCTCCTACATCTACGCCTTGGTGCCCGACCGCCACGATGCCGAGGACCTGCTGCAGGAGACCAGCGTCGTCATCTGTGAGAAGTTTGACGACTTCCGCCCGGGCACGGATTTCGTCGCCTGGGCGTGTCAAATCGCTTACTGGCGCATCCGCTACGCGCGCCAGAAGTTTGCTCGGTCGAAGGTGATCTATCAGCAGGAGCTGGTGGACGCCCTGGCGCAGACCGCCGCCGAGATGCGGGAGGAGCTGGACGAACGGCACGAGGCGCTGGCGCACTGTCTGCAGAAACTGGCCCAGCGCGACCGCGAACTGGTGCTCACCCGTTACGAACCGGGCAGCGGCGTGCCCGAGGCTGCGCAGCGCTCAGGGCGCTCGCTCGAAGCGGCCTACAAAGCCCTGGCGCGCATCCGCAAGCTGCTCTTCGATTGCGTCAGCCACCAGCTTGCCGGGCAAGGACTCACATGAATCTCAGCGACAACGAGATTCTGGAGCTGAGCGAGCTTTGCAGCGCCCTGGTGGATGGCCGACTAACTGACGCCCAGCGTTCCCGGCTCACCCAGTGGCTGGCGGCCTCCGAACCCGCGCGGCAGTACTACGTTCGCGCCATGGGGCTCTCCGCCAGCTTGTGCTCCTACGCCAGCGAGATGCAGGTCGAAGCGCCCGATGCCGCGCCGGCGGACAAGATCATCCGCGTCGGATTCGGCTCGTGGCTGGGATGGCTGGCGGCGGCGGCTTGCCTGGCGTTCATGCTGTATGTCCCGTTTCATCGGCCGGCGCCTGAGCCTGTCACGGCCAACCTGCAACCGGAGGAGCACGTGGCCCGGCTCACCGGCGCCCGGGATTGCCGCTGGTCCCACCCCGCCCCTTCGACGCAGCCGGGCAGCTATCTGCGCAAAGGCGAAATGCTCGACCTGGCAGCCGGCCTGGCCGAGATCACCTTCGACTCCGGAGCGCAGGTGGTGCTGGAAGGCCCCGCCTCGCTCTGCCTCAACTCGGCCTGGGACGCCACCCTGCTGCGCGGCGCGCTCAAGGCGAACGTCCCCACCGAGGCCATGGGCTTTCGGGTCTCCAATGCCTCGGTGCAAGTCGTGGACCTGGGCACCGTCTTTACCATGGTTGCGGACGGGAGCGGCGCCGCCGATGTGCTCGTGCTCAAGGGCATGGTCGAGACCTCCTCCCATGATTCCACCGGCCAACGGACCATCGTGCTGCATGAGAACCAGTCGCGCCACTTCGCCCAGTCCGGCATCTCAAAGGTGAGCGACCCGGCGCAGAAGTTCGCGTGGGTGTCGCAGCCGGTTTCGCTCGATCATTTTGCCCCCTCCACCCGGTACGTGCACTGGTCCTTCGACGAGGAAGGCGGCGACGTGCTCAAGGCGGACGCGTTCGGTGCGCCCTTGAGCGCCTTTGACGCCCGGCTCGAGGCGATCTCGGACACGGTGATCGCGACCGTTCGCACCGACGGCCGCTGGCATCGCGCGCTGCGCTTCAACGGCCACCATTATGCCAAGGCCGCATTCCCCGGGCTCTCGGGCAACTCACCGCACACGGTCAGCTTCTGGGTCAAGGTGCCCGAGGACGTGCAGCTCTCCAGCGCCTACGCGATGGTCGCCTGGACCGCCAAGGGAGAAAAGCTGGGCTCGCACCCGGTTCATATCGGCTGGAACCGCAATCCGACCGAGGGCACCGTCGGCGTGCTGCGCACCGATTACGGCGGCGGCTTCGCCGTGGGCGCCACACCGCTGCGCGACGGCCGCTGGCACCATATCGCGGTGGTCTTCGTGCCCGGCGAAGACCCGGACGCGCCGGTCGAGGTGAAGCAGTATGTGGACGGCCATTTCGAGGGGGAAGGCAAGCCTTCGCCGCCCGGCACGGAAGTCTCGGAGAAGTTCCGCGAGCCGGGTGCCTCGACCATCGGCGACACGCTGTGGCTGGGCTGCCGCGTCGGCAACAACGGCCCGCGCCGCGACCGGTTCCGCGGCGAAATGGACGAGCTATGCATCGCGGACCATGCCCTGTCGCCGGGGCAGATCGTGGCATTGATGAAGGACAACCGGCCCGCGCCGACTGCGCTGGCCGCACGCAACCAATGAAGCCAATCCTGCGCTCCTGCTTGCAAACCTGAACCCGTCGTTATGAACCCCCCCGAATCACCCGCTGCCCGAGCAACAGCCCGGGGCGCTTCTCGGCACAGAGGCTTCACGTTAATCGAGCTGCTCGTAGTCATTGCCATCATCGCGATTCTGGCCGCGCTGCTGCTCCCGGCCCTGGCGGCGGCCAGAGCGAAGGCCCAGGTCACCCAGTGCATGAATAACGCCCGCCAAATTGGCCTCGCCACCCACGTCTATGTGGGCGATTTCAACGACTGCTATCCCTGCGGCATAGATGTCAAAAACGACTCCAGCTTTGACGATGCGACTGCCTGGCCCATGCTGATCCTGCCCTACCTTGGCGCCACGCGGACCAACGCCGGCACCAAGGTTTACATCTGCCCCGCTACCCGCTTGCCCAGCGGCACCACCTTCCCCTACGCGACCTACGTCCTTTACGAAGTGGACTACCGGGCCAATGCCTACTTTTTCCGCGCCAGTTCCGGCGCCAACAAGATGTCCCCATTGCGCACCACCCAGGTCCCAGCCCCCGTCTCGATGCTCATGATCACCGAAAAGGAATGGGACAGCCCGGATTACCAGACGACCTCCGACGAACTGAGTAGCTGGCTCGCGGGCTGGAACGGCGGCGGCGGCAAGAACTACGGCAACTCGGGCTTCGAGCGGCACGACAAGGTGAAACCCGTCGTGACCGCCGCGGACGGCCACTCAGGCCGGTTCAAGGTGCCTGCACCCGGAGCAACGCCGGCCTATTACCCCGGCCTTGGCGATGTGCGCTCCACCGGCGCCGGTCTCTGGACCAGCCCCGGCCCCGACTTCTACATGCGGGAACTCTTCTCAAACGCGGGGTTCTAGCCTAAAGGCTGAAATACCGAAAAGCTGAAATGCGGACGTGGCCATGCTGAAATAATCACATGCTGCGTGCCGTGATTTCAGCATTTGCCGGCGTTGCCGCCTTGTCCGCTGCGGAACTGCAACCCGGATCCGGCTTGCCAGCGGGTTCCTCCGCGTCGGCGGCTGTGAAGTCATCTTTCGGCGCCGGCCCAGCGCCGCTGCTGGTGGGACTTCGGCGCAGCAGCTACGGCCTGCGCAAGCAGAACGCCGACGATGCCTGGTGGGTGGCGCGCGCTGCCCGTTACGCCACCAACTTCCCCGGTGCCCAGCCGCTCATCCTGGAGATTGTCTCCAATTACCAGGATGACGGCTCCACCGAGATCGAGTTCCCCAAACCGGCGAGCTACCAGGGCTCGACAGCGAGCATGACCTTCCGGCGTGGCAACAAACTGAACCACGAGCGCGCGCTGAGCGCCTATGACGCCAACGGCGTGAAGGCGATCATTCAATTCGAGCCGGGCAGTGCCGATGTGATGGCCTGCTTCGAGCTCGCTCACCAGGCCTTCGAGCACCATCCGTGCGTGATTGGCCTGGCCATTGATGCGGAGTGGTTCCGGACCAGGGAATCAGCCGATCAAACCGGCCTGCCTATATCTGATGCCGACGCGCAGCGCTGGATGGAACAAGTTCTGCGCTTCAACCCTGCCCGGCTGCTGGTGCTCAAACATTTCGAGCCGAAACACCTGCCGGCCAGGTATCGCCATCCCAATCTTTGCCTGCTGACCGACAGCCAGGAGTTCGCCAGCCAGGCCGAATGGCTGGCGGATATGCACGAGTGGGCGACGGCCTTCAAGGGGTCCCCTATCGGCGCCCAGTTCGGCTATCCCAAAGACCAGAAGTGGTGGTCGAGAACGGCCGCGCCGCCGGTTGATCTCGCCAGAACCCTCCTTCGCGAATGGCCCGACTGCCGTCTTGTCCTCTGGGTGGACTTCACGGCCAACCGCGTCCAGTTTGGGTCAGATTAGGCGTCCTCGCTCGCCGCGAACCCTTGTCCCGGCCTCAACACAGGTAGAGACGCCTCGCCGAGGCGTCCGGGTGCGTCGGAAACGGACGCCTCGGCGAGGCATCCCTACCAAACCAAGGACAGTGGCAAGATGCCCCGGCTACAGCGCGGCCAACACCTCGGCGGCATGCTCCGGCGGCTTGACCGCCGGCCAAATCTTCCGGATGCGCCCATCCGGCCCGATCAGGAAGGTCATCCGCCGCGTTCCAAGGAACTCGCGGCCCATGAACTTCTTGGGCGCCCACACGCCATACATCTTCACGATGGCCTTGTCCTCGTCCGCGAGCAGCGTAAAGGGAAGCTGATACTTCTCGATAAAACGGGTGTGCGACTTCGCCGAGTCCGTGCTGACCCCCAGCACGACCGCCCCCTTTTCCTTGAGCGCTGCGAACGCGTCCCTGAAACCGCAGGCCTCCTTCGTGCACCCTGGCGTGTTGTCGCGGGGATAGAAATAGAGGACCACGTTGCGGCCCCGGAAATCGGAGAGTGACACCTGCTTGCCGTCCTGCGTGGTCGCGGTGAACTCCGGGGCCATGTCGCCTTCGTTGAGCTTCAATCCTGTGGGTATTGCCATAAAAGGGTCTGTTCTAACTGCCTGGGCGAGGGCTGGATGACGGGTGGGCGCTCAATTGCCGGGTCCCATCCCAGACATAGAACAACCCGGAGATGCCCGTGCAAATCGCCGCGCCCCAAATCCAAACCGCCAGCCACTGCTGGCTCCACTTGAGCAGCACCCAAAGCACCACCACCATCTGCAGCACCGTGGCGATTTTACCCATGATCCTCGGCCTGACTGTCATCTTGCCAACCACCACCTGGATGACCAGCAATCCAATCAGCAGCAGCATATCGCGTCCGATGATCGTGCCCGTGAGCCAGAGCGGGACGCTCACCAGGTAGGGGCTGTGGTCGAAGCTGAGCACGACGATGCCGGAGACGAGCAACAGCTTGTCGGCCAGGGGGTCGAGCACCGCCCCGAGCTCGCTGCGCTGGTTGTAGTGCCGCGCCACGTAGCCGTCCACGCCGTCGCAGATCGCCGCCACCGCGAACGAGGTCAGCGCCAGCAACCGGTAAACCTCACGCCCGTCCTTGGCGTAGTAGAGCGTGATGACCACGAAGAAGGGCACCAGGAGAATTCTCAAAATGGTGATCTTATTGGCCGTGGTCATGGTCCCGCCTAAGTGTTCGCCCGCCCGGCGAAAAGTCAACCTCGACCTGGACGGCCCCGGGCGCGGGGGTGCGATTAGATCTGGGTGAGCTCATGGCAGGGCGCGCACTCCGCTGCGCGCCGGCGAGGCCCAAAGACGGCGCGCAACGGAGTGCGCGCCCTGCCTGCCAGCGCTGACTCGGTGGTATCTTCTCCCACATGGAATCACGCCCCGGGCGCAGTCCACGCCACGGAGGCTATTGTGGCGGTCTTCCGGCGGCGGCCCGCGCCGGTTGGACGGCAGATTCAGTAGCTTGTCTTCAGCCAGTTCGTCTTCGCCCACGTGAGCACCCCGGCCCCCGCGCCGAAGTTCGGGTCAGTGACGATAGATTGGAGCTGGCTCGGGTCGTCCATGGTGTAGGAATAGGGCAGTTGATTCCCCGGCAGGTTCCACGAGAACGGAATGATGGTCGCCTGGAACGGCCCCAGCGGGCTGCCCGGGTCCGTGCTGTTGCCGCGGACTATTGTGCTATCCATCTGGTAGATGGTATCCAGGGCCATGATCTTGCCGGTGTAGGCAGGGTTCGAGGGGTCCGTCTGATTGTTCCGCAGCGGCGTAAGGCAGTCTATGTATACCGACTTCTCCACCAGCGTGGCGCCGCCCTCGGTGGAGATAGTGCCGTTAAGGAACGGCTCGAAGCTATAGGTGTTGTCCAGCGTGTTGGAGCTGGTCGTGCTCATGGCGGCCTGGCGGGCATCGCGCAGGCGCCGGGCGGCCAAGCCGAGTGTGTCGTCCACGTAGATGTTGTAGTCGTGCACATTACCGCCGCGCAGCCGCGGCAGCCGATCCCAGGGGTTGATGAACCAGTCGTGGTGGAAGGTCACCGTGTGCTGCGCATTGATGGGGTCGGTGGTCGCGCCGATCAGGTGCGTCTTGTCGTGCCCCTGAATGACCGTGATGATGTCCTCCACGCTAAAGCCGTTGTTGCGCAGGAAATTGTACATGGCGTAGCTCGTCTTGTTGGATTCCAGCGCATAGATCTGCTGCCGCACCCAGCTATTGGTATTGGTCGCCCCGTCGTCGCCCGTGTATTTGCACCAAGAGAAGGTGATGTTGTAGCTGCCGTCCTTGATATCCACGATGCCGTCATACGCTTTGGTGAAGGTGCAGTGATCGATCCAGATATTCGTCACCGTGCCGCTGTTGCCGAGGTCCATGAAGTCCCAGTCATTCCGGTCATATTGACCCTTGGTGCTCTCATCCCATTCCCACATCTCGTCGAACTTCAGGTTGCGCACGATGATGTTGCCCGAGCTCTTAATGTTAAGCGTAGCGTGGCGGATGGTGGCGCCGTTCGCCGAGAAGATCGTGAGGCCGTTCTTCTTCTGGATGTCAATGAGGCTCACGCCGGTGGTCAGCAGGACCGGGTGCAGCAGCGGGGTGGTATGCGCGCGGAACGGCTCGCTGTTGGTCTTGGCGTCGGCGGGGATCTCGTTATAGCCAAGGTTCAGGTCGTTCATGATCTCGATGACCTTGACGACGCCTTTCTTGTCGTTGAGCGCGACGGCCAAGTCGACGGCGGTGTATACCTTCGTGTAACCGGCGTCGGTGTCAGGCAGCACGCCGCCACCGGTGGTGGCCTGGCCGAAACCGGTCAGGTTATAGGTGCTTGGCAGCAAAGTGGCGGAGACCGTTAGCGTGGCCACGGTGCTGGTCGCCGAGCCGAGGGAGTTGCTCACGATCACCAGGTAGGCGCCGGCGTCATTGGTTTGGGCGTTGGCGACCAGAAGCGAGCTGTTGGTGCCGGCAGGCAACGGTGTATTGGTGTTGTAATACCACTGGTAAGCGAGCGGCGCGCTGCCGCTGGCGCTAACGGTGAACGTGGAATCCTGCCCGACCATGATAGTCTGGTTCGCGGGTTGCGTCAGGATAACCGGCGCGGCGCCGGCCACGGTCAGCATGGCCACCGCGCTGGTCACTGAGCCATACGCGTTGGTCACCACGACCGAGTAGCCGCCCGCATCGCTGCTTTGGGCATCGGCGATCTCCAGAGAGCTGCTGGCCGCGCCGCTCAAGAGCGTGTTGGTGTTGAAATACCATTGGTAGCTCAACGGGTCGGTGCCGCTGGCCGCCACGCTAAACGTGGCCGTCTGGCCCGCCGTGACCGTCTCGTCCACCGGCTCGTTCGTGATGGCCGGGGCAAACCCGCGCAGAGGTGCCTGGCCACCAACGAGCAGGGCATAGAACATCTGCCCATCGGAGGGGTACACCGGGTTGGTGCAGGTGAAATTACCACTGGCATCGAAGACGTTGTTTGCGACTGCGAACCACTGCGCCCGAGGCGTCGCGAGTGACGGCGAGCCGATCACCTGGTAGGACCCGCTGGCGGTGCCGTTGGTGCCGGTCAGGACCAGTCCGCTGACGTCCATGCGCATCCGCGTAATGCGCGGCTGGGTTGAGGGCGGCGGCCCGGCCGAGGACGGCGTCACGTCCGCCCAGGAAGGGCCCACCCGCAACGTGTCGAAGTTCCAGATGCCATAACCGCTGCTGGACTTGAGGTAAACATTGAGCAGGTTGGCGGCGTCGGTGCCGCCGGTAAGGGTCACATCCGGCGAGGCTGGTTCAGCCGCCCCAGCGGCTGGATTGATGTAGAGGCTGACCACATCGTCCCCACTGCCGCTGCCGAAGAGATATTTCGCCACGATGAGGTTGGTTGTATTGAGGGCCAGGACGGTCGAGGCGTAGGTGGTGGATGCGCCGGGCTTCCGGACTCCCATCTGGTACCCGGTGCCGCTCAGCTTCGCGTAAACCGCCAGCGCGTCACTGCTCCCGCCCGGCGAGGTCGTGCCGCTCGGCAGAAAGCCGGTGAGATACTTATCGCCGCTGGCCGGCAGAGATGTGCACTGGACCAAGAACGAGTAATAGACCGCCCCGCCCGAGACAGCACTGCCCGTGAAGGCCCTGTAACTGGACCCGCCGCCCGAACCGGCGATGCTTGCTAGGTTACCGGCAGGGGTCAGGTCCGCCAGCCCCGCGTAGCTAAAGCTCCCAGTGGCCACCTTGATCTGGCTTGAGCTGGCGCCCCACGGGGCCGCGGACCCGAGGTTGTTGCCTACGGCGGTGTTGGTAATGGCATCCTCCATCCATGGCGTGGCCTTGGCAGTCGGGATAGTGAGGAGAATAAGGGCGATGAGGGGTAACTGGCCTTTCATAATGTGCCTGCAGGCGTCGGCGGGGATAACCAGGGCACCAGCATGCCTTGACTCTGACACGGCCCTCTGCCCATGCAAGCGGAAAGCCCGCCGCCGTGGCGCCCCCGTCTCCCCTTTCCATGAACTGCGGGAACATCCAACATCCAACATCGAACATCCAACATCCAATGAGCGTTGCGCGGTCAGCCATTGGATGTTGGATGTTCGATGTTGGATGTTGGATGTTCGCATACCCGCCGCGTTCATGGCCCCGATGCAGGTTAGAGTCGACGTGAGGGCTCTCCATGAACCGGTGACCCCCGCGCAAACCCCTCACCCCTTCCCTCTCCCCATCGGATGGGGAGAGGGTGGCCGCAGGCCGGGTGAGGGGATGGTTCAAGGTCCCATTTCAGGACGCACAGTCGTGGGGGCTCCCGACGAGACGAACCTCAAAAACCAGCCCCACAAATCGTCGTGCTCTTGGAACATCCGCTTTTGGGCCTGATTCGGGGTAGCGGCTATCTGCTCTTGGGCATAATCGCGATCACGCATCCTGAGCCAAACCGTTGTCCCTCAGAGCGCCCCTATCCCTATCCTCGCCGTATCCTCACCGGAGAACCTCTAACTTCAAGTTAGAGGTTCTCCGGTGAGGATACGGCGAGGATAGGGAGGGGATACGGTGATGTGATGGCCGCCAGGTGTTGGGAAATCAGCGATAAAGGTCTGAATCTAAGGCAGTTACCCTCATTAAAGGCGCAGGCTGTCGCTTTTTGACCACCTGCAGCGAGACCCGAGCTTTGGGCATTGCTAATCGCAAAAGGCGGTGTTTTTCTCAGACGGCAGCTCGGCGCACCCGTGCCCGCGTTGCCCTGGCATGCACGCGATCTGCGAATGAAACAACCGGTGAAGGAGCCGACGATGGCTGCCGCGCCGGGTCTCGCACGGCCGGTGGATTATCGTGTGTTGGCAGGCCTGGCCCTGGTCGGCCTGACGTTCGCGGCCTACCTCCCGGCCCTGTGGGGCGGGTTCATCTGGGACGATGAACTGATGGTGTCCAACAGCCAGGTGGTGAAGTCCTCGCGGGGGCTGTATTACATCTGGTGCACCACGGCGTTGCCGGACTTCTTCCCGTTGACCTCTACGAGCCTTTGGCTGGAGTGGCGCCTGTGGGGGTTGCACCCGGCTGGGTACCACTTCACGAATATCCTCCTGCACGCCTTGAGCGTCGTGTTCATTTGGCGGGCGCTGGCGCGTTTGAGGGTTCCGGGCGCCTGGCTGGCGGCGGCGATCTTCGCGGTGCATCCAGTCAACGTGGAATCGGTGGCGTGGATCGCCGAGCGCAAGAACACCCTGGCCATGTTCTGTTACGCGGCATCGGCATGGGTGTTTTTACGATGGTACCAGGGGAGGGAAGGGCCGGAGCCGATGAAGGGAGGCCTGGCTTACGGCGCGTCGCTGGTGTTGTTCCTGCTGGCCCTGCTGAGCAAAACCGCCGTGGCGCCCTTGCCCGTGGTCCTGCTGCTGTGCATCTGGTGGCTGCGGAAGAAGCTGGTGTGGCGCGATGTGCTGGCCGTGGCGCCGTTCTTCGGGCTGGCGCTGGTGCTGGGGCTGGTGACGGTATGGTTCCAGTATAACCGGGCCATCGGTCCGGACATCGTGCAGGGCGCCGGGTTCGCCGGGCGGCTGGCGACGGCTGGCTGCGCCGTGTGGTTTTATTTGTGGAAAGCGCTGGTGCCCGTGAACCTGGCCTTCGTGTATCCGCGCTGGGAGATTGATCCGCGCTCGCCCGTTGTTTACCTGCCCGGTATCGCGCTGCTGGTCTGCTTTGGCGCGCTATGGCTCTACCGCCGAGCCTGGGGCCGGGCGGGGCTTTTCGGCCTAGGCTACTTCGTGCTGATGCTGCTGCCGATCCTGGGCTTCCTGAACATCTATTTTCAGGCCTATTCACTGGTCGCGGACCACTGGCAATACTTTGCAATCATCGGGGCGATCGCGCTGGTTGTAGCCACGGCCAGGCAGGCCTTGGCCGGGAAGGGATACGGCTGGCTCGGCCGCTGGGTGTCGTTGGCCGTCCTCGCAACCCTGTCACTGCTCACGTGGCGTCAGACGCAGCTTTACGTCAACGGTGAAACCATGTGGCGGGATACGCTGGCAAAGAACCCTGATTGCTGGCTCGCCCACTGCAACCTGGGAGTCATCCTCCAGAGCCAGCACAAACTAGCCGAGGCCGAATCGCACTACAAGACGGCCCTTCAGTACCGCCCAATGTTCGACGTCGTGTTGAACAACCTTGGTGCGCTGCTCATTGATACCGGGCGGGCCGAGGAAGCTATCGGATACCTGCGCCGCGCAACCGCTTCCAAACTGGACGATGCGGATGCGCACAACAGCCTTGGCATAGCGCTGGCCCAGCGCGGCCGCCTGGACGAAGCCCTGACCCACTTCCGGGAGGCGCTCAAGTATAAGCCCGACAAGGCAATGACCCACAATAGCCTGGCCAATATCCTGGCCTTGCAGCACCACTATCAGGAGGCGCTGACGAATTACCTGGAGGCCATTCGGCTGGATCCGAAGTATCCCGAGGCGCACAATAACCTGGGCTTCGCCCTGGCGGAGCTGGGGCGCCTGGATGAGGCGGTAGCGCAGTACCGGGAGGCGCTGCAGTTGGACCAGCGCTATGCGCTGGCTTACTTCAACCTGGGGTGCGCGCTGGCCAGGCTCGGGCAGCCGCAAGAGGCCAAGGCCCGGTTCCGGGAGGCGCTGCAGCTTCAGCCGGATTACCCCGCCGCCAAAGAGCAACTCCACAAGCTTGGCGTGAGCGAGTGATGGTGGTTCTCTAAACAGCGCACCTTGAGCAAGCGAAAGCGCCAGATCAGGACAGCCGGCTCGGCCGCGCCCGCCGTGCCGCTGGCAGAGGCGCCTCGGAGCGCGGACATTCCTATCCGCGACGTCGCGCCCCCTGGCGGGGCGGACGGGAATGCCCGCTCTCCTGCGCATCCCGGCCTTATCGTGCCGCCAGGGCTGATGGCTCTTCTGCTGTTTGCTGTCACACTTGCCCTGTACCTGCCTGCCGCCCACTACGATTACATCAATTGCGACGACCCTGCCTACGTCGTCAGCAATCCGCACGTCCTGGGGGGGTTGACCTGGTCGGGCGTGAAGTGGGCGTTTGCGGCGCCGCATGTGGGGAATTGGATCCCGATCTCGTGGATGACTCACATGTTGGACGTGCAGCTTTTCGGCAAGGGCGCTGGCGGCCCGCACCTGGTCAATGCGCTGATTCACGCGCTGAACGCGGCGCTGGTCTTCTGGTTGCTGCGCCGGATGACGGGCTCGTTATGGCGCAGCGCTTT
>DATKNZ010000143.1:0-30568 GCA_035541055.1 Candidatus Acidiferrum sp.
CGCCCATCTGCACCTTCGCCATCAAGGTCAATGAGGATATCCCGCGGCTCGGCGCCTTTGCTGGGGCCGACGATGCCGCGGTTCTCCAACTCGTCCATGATGCGGGCGGCGCGGCCGTAGCCCAGGCGCAAGCGGCGTTGCAGCAGCGACACGCTGGCTTTTTGCTCGCTGCGGATCACCTCGATGCATTGCTGGATCACCTCCTCGTCCTCATCAATCCCGCTCTCTTCCTCGAACGAGCCGCCGGCATTGGAGAGTTGCTGATGGATCTCCAGCTCGTAGCTCGGCTTGGCCTGCCGGGCAATGAACTCGACAATGCTCTGGATTTCCTGGTCGGTAATGAGGGCGCCCTGCGCGCGGATCAGTTTGGCCGAGCCGGGCGGCAGGTAGAGCATGTCGCCCTTGCCGAGCAGCTTGTCGGCGCCCATCGCGTCGAGAATGGTGCGCGAGTCCACTTTGGCGGCTACCTGGAACGCAATGCGCGCGGGGATGTTGGCTTTGATGACGCCGGTGATGACGTCCACGCTCGGTCGCTGCGTGGCTACGATGCAGTGGATGCCCGCCGCGCGCGCCATCTGCGTGATGCGCGCGATGGCCATCTCGACGTCCGCCGGCGCCACCAGCATCAGGTCCGCCAGCTCATCAATGATGACCACGATGTAGCTGAGCTTCTCGGGAATGACGATGTCCTCCTCGCGAGGGACGACAATTTCCTCGTCCACTTCCACGGCAAAGCCCTCGGCGCCGGGCTCGACCTTTTCCTTCTTCGCCGTGAGGGGCAGCTCGGGCTCACGGGGCGGCAGGGGCTTGTTTTTGGGACGCGAGTTGAAGGAGCCGATATTGCGCACGCCGACGCGGGCGAAGATCTGGTAGCGCTTCTCCATCTCGTTGACCACCCAGCGCAGGGCGAGGATGACTTTCTTGGGGTCGGTGACCACGGGCACCACCAGGTGCGGCAGGAGGTTGTAATGCTGCAGCTCGACGACTTTCGGGTCTATCATCACGAAGCGAAGCTGGTCGGGCGAGAAGCGGTAGAGCAGCGAGGTGATAATGGCATTGATGCAGACCGACTTGCCGGAGCCGGTGCTGCCGGCGATGAGCAGGTGCGGCATCTCGGAAAGATCGGAGATGATCGGGTTGCCATAGACGTCCTTGCCCAGCGCCAGGGGGATGCGGGCCTTGGTGTTGCGCCAGGCATCCGATTCGAGCAAATCGCGGATGATGACGGTCGTCTTGACTGGGTTGGGGACTTCCACGCCCACGGAGCTTTTGCCGGGCACGGGCGCCAGGATGTGGATGCGCTCGGCCTTGAGCGCGGCGGCGAGGTTGTTGTTGAGGGCGGTAATCTTCTCCAGCTTCACTCCGGGCGCCGGATGCAGCTCGTAGCGGGTGATCGTTGGGCCCTTAGTGATGTCGCCCAGGGAAACCTCGATGTCGAACTGCGCCAGCGTCTGCTGCATGAGGCGCGCGTTGGCCATGAGTTCCTCCTTGGACTCGGTGGGCTTGACGGTGGGGTCCGGGTGCTGGAGGAAATCGTACGGGGGCAACTGGTAGTTGCCGATCATGGGCGTGGATGCAACGGTAAGCGGCTTGTGTTTCTTCGGCGCCTTGGGTTTGGCCCCCACCGGCAGGCCGTTGATCCTGACCTCCGGTTCTGGCTTAGGCTCGACTGTCTTGGGCTCCGGCTCGGTCTTCTCCTCAGCAGGCGCTTCGGCCTTGGACGGCTTGGGCTCGGCCGTCTCGGCTGCGGGCTCCGCCTTCTTGCCCAGCACCTCGGCAGTCGTGGCCGCGGCGATTTCCCCGGCGGGGATGACTTCGCCGTCGTCCGCGGGCGCGGGCTCCTTGGGCGCGCCGGGTGCGGGCGCCGAGGCGGCTTTCCGGGTGCTGGACCCCTTGCTGGCCTGAGGCACGCTGAGGTCGCGCACGGTAGGCGCGGGCACGGGTTTCATGTCAGGCCCCAGGCCCGAGCGGTTGGCCTGCTGCTGGAGCTTGGCAACCTGGTCCTTTAGTTCCCGCGCACGGCGTTCGAGCGCGTCCTCGCCCGCCGGGGCGCCATCCGCCGCCGCCGCGCGACGGCCCGCGAGCGAGCGCAGCCAGTTCCCGAGCTGGAAATTGGTCAGGAACAGCAGGCTGATGAAATAGAGCATCAGGTAAATGATGGTGGCGCCCGTCGTGCCGAAGTAGTCAAAGAGGTGCTGGTTCAAGTTGAGCCCCAGGATGCCGCCGGCCGTGGCGTTGATGTTCCGTTGCAGCGTCTCGAAGCGGCCCTTGTAAAGGTCCAACAGCCCCATGAAACAGAGAAACAGCACCAGCGCCCAGGCCCAGCGGCGTCGCAGGTAGGCGAACGCATCGAAGAAGCAGCCCAGCCCCAACAGGAACAGCAGCACCGGCAACACGTAGGCGGCCGCGCCGGTCCACCGGAAACACGCGCAGGCCATCCACGCGCCGAAGGGGCCAATCCAGTTGTGCACCGAAGGGTTGGTCGGCAGGATGTTGGCCGAGACATCCCGGGGATGATAGGAGAACAGCGCGACCAGCAGCAGCACCGCAAAGCCCATCAGCACGACGCCGATGATGTCACTGAAGCCACGGGAGGACTCTGAACTGGCCGATACCTTGCGAGGCATAGCCCGAGACTAGCAGGTCAGGAATAAGTGACAAGGCACGAGTCGGCGCCGCGCCTCCGCCTATTTGATCAGGATGCCCCGCTCAGCCAGCGCCGCGCGTATCGCCAACGCCAACTCGCTCCGGATGGCGGCCATATCATCCGACTGGTTGCTCCAGAAGCGCACCTCGAAGTTCAGGGCGTCCTTGTCAAAACTGATGAGCAACGCCTTGGGTGGCGGCTCCTTCAGGACGCGCGGTTGACCAGCCGCCGTGCCCTGGAGCAGCTCGATTACCTGCTGGGCGTTGGCAGGACCAGCCACCACGACCGGCAGGTCCACCCGGCGCAGCCGGTCCGAGAGCGTCCAGTTGGTGACCGTTTCCGATATGAGGCTGCCGTTGGGCACTATCAGCTCCGAACCATTCGTGAGGCGGACGATGCTGGCGCGGATGCCGATGCGTTTCACGGTGCCTTCGTTGCCGCCCAACTGGATGACATCGCCCACCTTGACGGGGCGCTCGAACAGCAGGATGAGCCCCGAGACGAAGTTGTTGATGATGTTCTGCAGGCCGAAGCCCAGCCCGACGCCCAGCGCCCCTACAAGGATCGTCAGCCGTGTCAGGTCGAAGCCCAGCACCGCCACGCCCGCCAGAAACCCGACTACCAGGACGGCGTAATGGACCATCCTGGAAATCGAATAATGCAGGCCCGGCGCCAGTTGCACGCGGGGATAGACCTCCTCCTCGAGCATGAACCGCAGCAGCCGCGAGATGAGGAACGAGGCCCAGACGGTGAGGCCGCACCAGACGATGTCGCCCAGCGTGAACTTGAACGCGCCCCGGCCCACCGAGGTGGAGAACGCTTCCTTCAGGTTCTGCACCACCGGCGCCCGCAGCGACAGCGTCTCCAGGACATAAGCGGCCCAGAGCACGAAGGCCGTCCATTCCAGCACGACGCGCGCCCGGCGTTCGAGCAGGTCGCGATGCCGTTCCACCACCCCCAGGCGCACCAGCGGCGGAATGCTGAGCAGGCTTAAGAGCACCCCGTCGAGTATCCGCACGAGGGCATAGAGAATCAGGGCCATGTAGGCGCTTTGCAGCAGGGCATGGCCCAGGAACTTCGCCAGGTTCACATAGCCGGCCGCATCGGCCAAACACGCCACGATGAAGACCACCAGCGCGACCCGGCAACCGCAGAGCACGCCCTTGTGTCTGCGCGCCCCCGGCGACGTGCCCACCCGGGCTCGGGCGAGCCGCCAGCCCACAAAGACCGCCCCACTCAACATCTCCAGCAGCAACAGCACCCTCGATGCGGTGGCCTGCGAAGCCGCAACCATGCGCAACAGATCCACGAAATAGAACACCACGAGCGCGCTCAGGACCGGGCACAGTGAAGGATCAATGAGCCGGCGCACGATCATCGTGGCGGGAATCAGCGCCACCGCCCCGTTCAGCGCCCAGAACAACCGCGGCGCCTGCGGGTAAATCCAACTGCTCGCCAGCAGCGCCAGCACCAGGGCCGTGGCGATGGGCGCATCGAAGATTCGTGCCGCGTGGCTCGCCTCGCCTCCGCCCAGCGCGCGCAACCTCCTGCCCGCCCAGATCAGGAATAGCAGGACCGCCAGGAACACGCCCCCCTGCACGACCACCTTGCCCTGCTTGCGCTGCAGGTAGCCCCGCAGCGCGTCCACCTGCCGGGTGAAGGAGTGCTGACTTTGCTGCGCCAGCGCCTGGGTGGATTCCGACCACAGCTCCCGTCCCCAGACGGGCGGGCTATCCCGCACAACCAGGCGGCGGAGATAAGCCTCGCGCACCGCCTCGATGCCGTTCAATTCGTGCAGAGCGCGCCCATCCTGCTGCGCCACGCGCGTCTGCAACGTCAATAGAAGCTGCTGCTGGGCGTCGGCGTTCGTTTGCGTTTGCTTCACCGCGGCAAGGACCCGTTCGACCTGGGCCACCATCTGGGTCGGCATCTTCGCCGCCGCGCCGGACGAGCGCGTGGCTTCCCACGTCGCCTCCATTTGCGCCAGGCGCGCCTGCTCTTCCTGCACTTGCGCCAACCGTTTTGCCAGGCTGCGCTTCCACTCCGCCAGCTCGTCCCGCACGCCCTGCCACTCGCGTCCCAGGCGGCGCAAATTCTCCAGCGAGGGGCTGGACGAAAGCATGCGGGAACTCTCTTCCTGGCGCGCGGTCGCTTCGTCCGTGAGGACCTCCAGGTCGCCCTGGATGACGGCGGTGACCTGGTCCGCGGACAGGGTGCCGCCGATGGAACGCAGGCTGCCAAACGCCTCCTCCGCCCGCGCGGCGATCTCGGCCAGCGGAATGGCCGGCGCGTTGGTGGCGGCAGGGCCCTTGCTGGCCGCGTCAGGCGCGGCATCCGCGGCACGCGCCGGGATAGCACCGGCCCAAAGCCAGCCGGCGCCTGCAATCACACACAGGCACAAGCCCAACCGGGGCCGTGCCGCTCTCGTCTCACGTTCTCTCATTCAGCGGCCTCTGCGGCGGACGGTTCCGAAGTCTGAGGAGATGTGAGAATGATCACCCGCTTTCCGGACGCGCTCGCCAGGGAGGCGCTGTGATGGTGGCACAGGCGCCGGGGCGTGTCTATATCCTCATGGGTCTTCCAAAAGGATTGGCTCCTTCTGCTTCGAAGGCGGGGAGTCTATCTCGTTGATGACGACCTGGTAGGATGTGATGTCGCGATACTTGTCCCGGGGCAAAAGGATGCGCCATAGCCCGAGCTTATGTTGCCGGGGCCTGAATCCATGACGGGTTAGAAACACCTGCGTCGCCGCGCCCACCAGGTTCTTGTTGGCATCGTAAAAGGCGATGCTGCACTGGCCCCACATCGGCTGCGACGCGGTGTTCGTCATGGCCACTTGCGCGTAAATCGTATCCCAGCCGTAAAACTCGCCCACCCGGCAGCTCCATTTGGCCTTTACGGCCTCCCCGACTTGCGCCGTTTGGACGGCAACGTTGGTGTCCAAAACGCTTCGCGGGAGGGTGATCTGGCCTTGCACCGAGTCCGCCCGGGACGAAGCGGCAAGGAGCATCATCGCCAGGAAAAGCGTTGGGTATCTCATACGAGTGCGACCCTATAGCGGATCGGCAGAGTCAACAATGCGGAAAGAGGCTGGCCCGATGAGCTCATTCGGGCACGCGCGGACGGCTCGGCGAGGCGTCCCCGCCCCGCAGGCTGTCGGCGGGAAATCACTTATGGCAGCAACTCGGAGCGCCCCCGGACATGTCGGGGCTGACATAGGGAATGCCCAACCCCATCCCACGAACGATGAGCAGCGCCCCAAGCAATCCCACGCACACAGGAATGGCGCTCCGCAGCTTCAGCCGCAACCCGACCGGCACCAGCCTGCCGGAGAGGCTGAGCGCCAGCATCATTGGAATCGTGCCCGCGCCGAAAACGGCCATGTATCGTGCCCCGGCCAGGATGCCACTCGTCGCCGCCGCCCCGGCACAAGCCGCATACACCAACCCGCACGGCAGCAGCCCGTTCAGCAGGCCCAGCGCCGCGAGCGAGGCAAAGGACCGGCGCCGCAGCAGGCCCGACATCCGCCCTTTAAGCCACTCCACCAACAGCGTGACCGGACTCCACCGGACCAGCCTGCGCGACGCGGCCAGGCTCAGCAGCAGCACCAACCCCAACCCGATGCACGTCCAGCGCTGAATGCCCGCCAACAGCAGCGTCCACCCCGCCAGCCCAAACACGATCCCGAGCAGACAATAGGTGACAATGCGCCCCAGGTTATAGGCAACCCGGCCCAGAACATATCCAGGTGTGCTGGCCCCTGCGGCAGGCAGCGCCAGCGCCAGCGGCCCGCACATGCCCGCGCAGTGCAGGCTGCCCACGAGACCGAGCACGAACGCCGTCCAAAGGTCCAGGGAAGGCAAGGTCATAGCAGGCGACAGGGTAGGTCAACAAACGGGAGTGGGCGTCATAAGCCCGAAGGCCGAAATCCGAAGGCCGAAAGAAGGCCGAAGACCGAAGGCCGAATCCAAGCTAGCCGAGAGCGCATGGGTGTACATCGGGCTCGATGCCAGCCAAGCCAGGATCCAGCGCATTGCATCTGTGCTCATCTCTGTCCATCTGTGGTTTTCTTCCGCATAGCTATGGCTACGCCGGCCTGGGGCTGACCACCACCTTTTGCTCCAGGTAATAGTTCCGCTTTTCGCACGTCCAGGACACGCGCACCTTCCAAAGGCCCGGCGCCAGGCGCGCCGCGTCCAGGCGCTGAGTGCCTTCCGCGTCGGGTTCGAGCGGCATGGCGCGATCCAGCCCGGCGGCGGAGGGGCGATACAGCTCGATGGTTCCCGATACGTTCTCCCGCCCCTGGCCCGGCGGCAGACAAATCCTGATCTGCTGATGTGCTGCGTCGAACGACACGCTCGTCTGCGGCGCCTCACGGCGGGCGCGTTCCGCCCGGTCAATCTGCCCCTGGAATTTGAGCTCCTTCTCGTAATAGTCCGTGCTCACCAGTTCCACCTTCTGGGAGCAGGCCATTACGACCAGGCCCACGGTGCCCGCGAAAAACAGCGCGCACACGGTAGTGATGCCCAGGGGCCAGAAGTTGCGGGAAGTGGTCATAGATATGATGGTTGGCGACTAGGGCTGACGAAGGGGGTGCGGAAGCAAGGCCGAAGGCCGACATCCGAAGGCCGAAGGAAGGCCGAAGCCCGAAGCCCGAAGCCGCCGGTCGGTCCCCCTCTTAGCGCGGAGACGCAGAGGCCGCAGAGGAACGCAGGGAAGAAGGACTTCCTGCTTTCGTCTTCTCTGCGTGCCTCTGTGCTCTCTGCGTCTCTGCGTTGAAATAGTCCACTCTCCTGCATCCAGCGCCTTCGGCCTTCGGCTTTCGGCCTTCTTTCGGCCTTCGGCCTTCGGGCTTCGGATTTGGGAATCCAATTACTCCGAAGCTGCTGGTCCATCATGCCGCCCTTCATTGCGCCGTATCATCCCTCGGCCCGATAAACCCCGTCTTGAGCTGCTCCAGCCGGCGTCCCTGCGAATACACACCCACCCGGAGCGGCGTGGTGCCGGGCTTCATCACGGAGGGCGCCAGCTCGATCAGGGCCGATGCCTCCACCTGCTTCTGGGGCGGGACGACCAGATCCTGCCCCATCACCTGGAGGCTGCCCGGCGGGTTCTCCAGCTTGAGTTCGATGGGCACCTCGCGGGACGTCTTATTGACCACGCGAACCGTGTAGAGGTTGCTGTACCTGCCGTCCGGCATCTTCTGAAAGAGCGCACCCTGAGCGCGCAAGAGAGTGGCCTGCACATCTGAGCGAGTGAACAGCAGCACCAAAAAGACCGCGACCAGCGCCACGAGCACCGCCGTGTAGCCGGCCAGGCGCGGCGTCAGGCGGAGGCGCTCGCCCCGCTCGACGCCGTTCAGGGACGCGTAGCGAATCAGGCCCGGCGGCCGCCCGACCTTGGCCATCACCGTGTCGCAGGCGTCAATGCACACGGCGCATTGCACGCACTCCATCTGCGTGCCGTTGCGGATGTCAATGCCCGTCGGGCACACCACCACGCACTGCTGGCAGGCGATGCAGTCGCCGCTTCCTCCGGCCCGCCGCTGCTCGAAGCTCTGCTCGCGGCGCAACGGCCCGCGTTTCTCGCCGCGCTTGTAGTCGTAGGCCACCACGATCGAGTTCTCGTCCAGCAGCGTGGACTGCAGCCGGCCATACGGGCAAATGAACGTGCATGCTTGCTCGCGGAACCGGGCGAAGATGGCGTAGAAAACCCCTGTGAATAGCACAATCGCCGTAAGCCCCTCGAGGTGCTTCGCCGGGTTGTCAGTCACGACCTGGAACAACTGCCCGGTGCCGATAATGTAGGCCAGCAGCGTGTTGGCGATGACGAAGGACAGGCCGAAGAAGATGGCGTGCTTGCCAGCCTTCTTCGCGACCTTGCCGGCGCTCCACGGCGCCTTGTCCAGCGCGCGTTGCTGGTGGGAGTCGCCTTCGATCAGGTATTCGATCTTGCGGAACACCATCTCCATGAGGACGGTCTGCGGGCAGGTCCAGCCACACCATAGCCGCCCGTAGGCGGCGGTGAACACGATGATGCCCGTAATGAACACCAGCAAGGCCACCGCGAACATCACCATGTCCTGCGGCCAGAAAATCTGTCCCAGGATCACGAACTTGCGCTCGACCACATTGATGAGCAGCAGGGGATTGCCGCCAACGCGGATGAATGGCCCGGCAAACATGACGCCCAGCAGCAGCCAGCTCAGGAGCGTGCGGGCGCGGAAAAACCGCCCCCTGACCTTGCGGGGGTAAAGCCACTGCCGGTGGCCCTGCTGGTCCGCCGTGCTGAGGTGGTCGCGGAAGTCCTTCCAGTCCACGTCCCTTACCGGGCCGGGGCCGGGGGTGGATGGAGTCTCCGGGAGGGGCGCCACTCTGCTATTCAAACTCACTCGGGCCGGTCTTTACCGGGGCCAGGTTCTCTGGCGGCTTAGGGTTGGGCGGATGCGTGCCGCGCAGCGTGTAGATGTAGCTCGCCACCTCGTACACCTCCTGCGGCTTGAGGCTGTTCTTCCAGGTGATCATCCCCTTGGCGGGCACGCCGTTCCAGATCGTCGTCACGTTATCCACAAAGTTCGAGCCGTGGATCCAGTAATCGTCGCACAGGTTGGGCCCGACTAGTCCACCGCCATCCGCGCGGTGACACGGCGCGCACAGCGTCAGGAACGTCTTCTTGCCGCGCGCCAGCACATCCGCGTCTTTCGAGGGCTGCAGCGTGGCAAAGCTCGCCTCGAACCGCGTCATGGCCGCGGACTTGCGCGCCTCGCCGGCTTTCATCTCGTGCCGGTACTCGCTGAGCATCTGGCCGTGTGCCGCCAGGTCGCCCGTGGCGAAGACGTGGTAGTACGCCATGTAAACCACGGCGAAGATGATCGTCAGGTAGAACAGCCACACCCACCAGCGGGGCAGCTTGTTGTCCAGCTCACGAATGCCGTCAACTTCGTGGTCCAGCAGCAAAGGGTCGTTATCGTCGTTCATGTGGTTCTCCAGGTTGGGCGGCGGCGGTGGCATCGGGTTCCGGCGCCGTGCCGTCCGCGAGCGGCAGCTCCTCCATCGTCTTGAGGTAGGGTTGCTTCAGGCGCAGCGTCCATAGCAGCACGCCGACAAAAATGCCGAAGAACAGGCAGATGGATATGACGCCATACATGCCCACTCCGCCCAGTTTTTCCAGCACGTTCTCAATCATAAGAGTTCAGGCCCGTAATCCACTGAGCGCAGCCCGCCCGCCGCTGTGATAGCCAATCGCCAATCGCCGATAGCCAATGTCTGTCGCGCATGTAACCCATTTAGCCTATCTAACGCTTCTAACATTTTTAACGTTTCACTTTGCCGCCGTCGTCACCGGCGCCGGCGCGGTCGTCTTAATGTCCGTCCCGAGCCGTTGCAGATAGGCGATCACGGCGATAATCTCACGGTTGGTCTGCGCGGTCACGCTGCCCACCTTGAGGTCGGCTACGACTTTCGCCGCCTGCGCCTCCAGGTCCTTCTGGGCCGGCCCGTTCTCGTAGCCTTCCGGGTACGGCACACCCACGCTGCGCAAGGCCTTGAGCCGTGCCGGCAGGCAGGCTGTATCCAGCGTGTCTTTCAACAGCCACGGGTAACGCGGCATGATCGAGCCGGGTGAAGTCGAGCGCGGATCATCCAGGTGATTGTAGTGCCACGCATTGGGATACTTGCCGCCGACGCGATGCAGGTCCGGCCCGATGCGCTTCGAGCCCCAGGTGAACGGATGGTCATACACGAACTCGCCGGCCTTGGAATATTCGCCGTAGCGCTCGGTCTCGGAGCGGAACGGGCGGATCATCTGCGAGTGGCAGCCCAGGCAGCCTTCGCGGATGTAGATGTCCCGCCCCAGCACCTCGAGCGGCGTGTAGGGCTTTACGGCCGCGATAGTCGGCACGTTCTGCTTCACCAGCCACATCGGGATGATTTCCACCATCCCCCCGACCAGGATCGCCACCACGGACAGCACGGTGAAGGTCAAAGGCTTGGCTTCCAGCCAGCGATGCCCCCAGTGCCGGTCCTCGGACGCCACCTGCAACGCGAGCGGCGCAGCCTGGGCCTCGGTCTCCGGCACGAACTCGCCACTCTTGGCGGTCTTGTAGAGGTTTACCACCATGAGCACCACGCCCGTGATGTAGAGCGTGCCACCGATGGCCCGCAGCACGTACATCGGTATGATGGTCTGCACCACCTCCAGGAAATTCGGGTACTGCAAGAACCCGTCCTTGTTGAACTGCTTCCACATCATCCCCTCGGTCACACCGGCCACGTACATGGGCACGACGTAGAAAACCATGCCCAGCAGGGCGATCCAGAAATGGTAATTCGCCAGCTTAACCGACCAAAGCTTCGTGTTGTAGAGGCGCGGGAAAATCCAATAGAGCACGCTGAAGGTGAGGAAGCCGTTCCAGCCCAAGGCGCCGGTGTGCACATGCGCGATGATCCAGTTCGTGTAGTGCGCTATGGCGTTCACGCTCTTGATGGCCAGCGTGGGGCCTTCCAGCGTGGCCATGCCGTAGGCCGTCACCGCCACGACCATGAACTTGAGCATCGGGTCCTGCCGCACCTTGTCCCAGGCGCCGCGCAGCGTGAGCAGGCCGTTGAGCATGCCGCCCCACGACGGGGCCACGAGCATCACCGAGAACACCATGCCGAGCGACTGCGCCCAGTCCGGCAGCGCCGTATACAGCAGGTGATGCGGCCCCGCCCAGATGTAGATGAAGATGAGCGCCCAGAAATGGATGATGGACAGCCGGTACGAGAACACCGGGCGATTGGCCGCCTTGGGCAGGAAATAATACATCAGGCCCAGGTAGGGCGTCGTCAGGAAGAAGGCGACGGCGTTGTGCCCGTACCACCACTGCACCAACGCGTCCTGCACGCCGGCATACATTGAGTAGCTCTTCCAAAGCGAGGCCGGCACCTCCATCGAGTTCACGATGTGCAGCACCGCGACCGTGACCGCTGTCGCGATATAGAACCAGATCGCCACGTACATGTGCCGCTCCCGGCGCTTCACGATCGTGCCGAACAGGTTGATGCAGAAGATCACCCAAATTACGGCAATGGCGATGTCAATGGGCCACTCCAGCTCGGCGTATTCTTTGCTCGTGGTGTAGCCCAGCGGAAGCGTAATGGCGGCGCTGACAATGATCGCCTGCCAACCCCAGAAGTGCACCCAGCTCAGGAAATCGCTGAACATGCGCGCCTTGCACAGCCGCTGCAGCGAGTAATAGATGCCCATGAACATGCCGTTGCCCACAAAGGCGAAGATCACGGCATTGGTGTGCACCGGGCGCAGGCGGCCGAACGTGATGAACTGGAGGTTGAAGTTGGCCGCCGGCAGAAACAACTGCGTGGCCACCATCAGCCCCGCGAGCATCCCCACGACGCCCCACACCACCGTGGCGATGGCAAACGCGCGCACAATGGCGTTGTCGTATTTAAACGTCTCCACGAGGGCGGCGCCTCCGCCGGCCCTGCCGATCCGGGCACCGGCCTCTCGTTCTGTGGTCTCAATCATAGTCAGGTAATGTGCGACTGTTCAGGTGTTGGCCCGGTAGTAGCGCAAGCCTCCGGCTTGCGAGCGTCCTGGCAGCCCTCCGGGTTGCCGCCGCCCCGGCCCTTTTCCGGCACGGCCTCATCCTCACTCAGAATGCGCATTGCCGGGGTGCAGGTGTCCTCGTACTGCCCCGCCTTTACCGCCCACACGAAGCACCCCAGGAACGCCACGGCTACTGCCAGGCTCGCCAGAATCAATATCAGGATGACGGACATGCAGCTAGGGTCGTGCGGTCAGGCCGGCGCGCGCCGCCGCCCAGCGTGTCGCGCCGCAGGCGAAGAGCACGACCGAAATTGAACTCAGCGGCATCAGGACCGCGCTGACCAACGGCGACAGGATGCCTGCCGCCGCGACGCCGATGCCGGCCGCATTGTAGAGAAACGAAATGCCGAAGCTCAAGCGCACGATTCGCGTAGCGCTCCGCGCCACCTGCAGCATCCGGGCCAATCGCGGCACCTGGCCCGAAGCCAGGATGACATCGCTCGCTGGCGAGAAAGCGCCCGCCTTTTCCACCACCGCAACGCCGACGTCGCTCTGCTTGAGTGCGCCCGCATCGTTCAAGCCGTCACCCACCATCATCACCACCTTCCCGCCGTCCTGCAGGCGGCGGATAAAGCTCAGCTTGTCGAGCGGCCCCTGGTTGAACTGGAGGGCGGCGCGGTCGCCGAACAGGGCGCGGAACCGCTCCCGCTCTTTCTCGTTATCCCCGCTCAGCAGCGCCAGATCGTATTGCGAGCCCAGATCTCGCAGCAGGTCGTCGGTCTCCGGCCGGACGGTATGGGATAGCATGAAGGCGCCGCGCAGGGTGCCGTCAATCGCCAGCCAGACGGCGCTGCCGGGGGATGAGGAAAGGGAACATCCAACATCCAACATCCAACATCCAGCATCCAATGAATGCCCCAGTGGCGTCTGCGGGCGGTCCGCCGAATGCCCCAGTGGCATCGGCGGGCGATCTGCCGACGGCTGTGCGCCCTCGGCCATTGGATGTTGGATGTTGGATGTTGGATGTTGGATGTTTTCCTCTCCCCCCCTCACCCACTTCTCCGCCCCCAACCGCACCTCGTGCCCCTCCACCCTCCCTTCAATCCCGCAGCCCGCAACTTCCGTGTAGTTCTCCACCTGTCCCTCGGCAGCGCTTCCCAATTCCTCCCCGATTCGCGCCGCCAATGGATGCGTCGAATGCCGTGCCAGCGCCGCCACCCAATCCTTCTCCTGTTCCGGCAACTCTCTCTCCGCCACCGCCGGTTCAACCAGTTCCGGCGGCGGGCTGCAGGGTAGGGACGCCTCGCCGAGGCGTCCGCCGCCGCCATCACACGGACGCCTCGGCGAGGCGTGCCTACCTACGAACCGCACCTTCCCGGCCTGTCCTTCGGTCAGCGTGCCGGTCTTATCGAATACGATCGTATCCACTTGCGCCATGCGCTCCAGCACAAGCCCGTTCTTGAGAAATACCTGCAGGCGCGCCAGCAACCGTTGCGCGGTGCCGAAGGTAAACGGCGCGGCCAGCGCCAGGGCGCACGGGCAGGCCACGATTAGCACCGAGATAAACGCCTTCAGCGCCCGGCCCGCTTCCCCGTGTGCCAGCCAGAAAGCCCCGGCTCCAACCGCCACCGCGATCACCACCAGCGTGAACCAGCGGCTGACGGCAGTCGTGAGGGTGTTCAGCCCGCTCTCGCGCTCCTTGCGAAAGGCCTCGTGGTCCCACAGCGACGTCAGCCGGCTCTGCGACACCGCCTTGACCGTCTCGACCTCGATGGCGCCGCCGCTCTGCCGGCCACCGGCGTAAAGGTAATCCCCTGGCTCCTTCGTCACCGGCTCGGCCTCCCCCGTCACAAAGCTGTAGTCAATGCACGCCGGGCCGCCGACCAGCCGGGCGTCGGCGGGGATCAACTCGCTGTTCCGCAGCCGCAGGCGGTCGCCCACGCGCAGGCTGGAAATGGGCACGCTCTCCTCGCCCGCCGCCGTCGTTCGGGTCACTGAGAGCGGGAAGAAGGACTTGAAGTCACGGTCGAAGGCCAGCCGGTCGTATGTCTTCTGCTGGAAGACCCGCCCGCAGAGGAGAAAGAACACCAGCCCGGCCAGTGAATCCAGGTAGCCCGGCCCGCGACCCAGCGCGATATCGAACGCGCTCGTGCCGTACAACGCCGCCAGTCCCAGCGCAATCGGCACGTCCAGCGTGAGCACCCGCCGCCGCAGCGACAGGCCCGCCGAGCGCCAGTAGTGGGACGCACTGTAAAAGACGACCGGTGCCGCCAGCGCCAGGCTCAGATAGCCGAAGATCAGCCGGCACAATGGCCCGCTCAGGCTATCCAACCCCAGGTAGCCCGGCAGGCTCAGCAGCATGATGTTGCCGAACGCAAACCCGGCGATGCCCACCTGCAGCCATTGCCGTTTGCGCGCGGGATCGCTCTTGCGCTTCTCCAGCTCGCCCAGGGTCAGCACCGGCTCGTAGCCGATAGACGCCAGCAGCCCCACCAATTCACTGAGGCGGAGCTTCTCCGGCGAAAAGCTGATCGTCGCTTCACGCCGCGGGAAGTTCACCTGCGACCGCCCCACGCCGGCGTGCAACCGAAACAGGTTCTCCAGCAGCCACACGCACGCGACGCAATGGATTGCCGGGATCTGCAAGGTGATGCGGCTCAGCTTGCCATCGGTGAAATCGAGCAAGCGCTCCTGCAATGCGGGGTCGTCCAGGTAAGCCCACTGTTCGCGCCGGGCGCCCTGCCGGATGCGCACTCCGGGGTGCCGGTCGAGTTGGTAGAACTGCCCCAGCCCGCTCTGCTCCAACAGGTCGTGCACGAACAGACAGCCCTGGCAGCAAAACGCCTTCCCGTCCCGGCTCAGCTCACGGTCGTAGCACGGTTCGCCGCAATGAAAGCAGGCGGCCGGCTGGAGCTTCCCGGAGGCATCGGCTTGGCCACGGGCGGCAGCAGGCCGATCCAGCACCCGGGGGACCAACGCCGTGAAGGACCGGCCGGTCGCCCCTATCAAGCCCTCATGTGTAACTGAACTCACGATAGCTATCGAATTCGGCCGAGAAGGGCCGCTTACACAGCGGCCCCTGCGCCGGAATGACCCCAAAATCTCCCCCGCCCGGTCATGCCAAGCGCAAAACGCTCTGCATGATAGCCCAGGTCAATGCCGGTGCAAGCTGCCCGCCTGACCGCACTGCCTTCTGAGAATCAGTATCAATTGGACACGCGTGACGCAACGGAGATGCGGTGAGAATCCCAGATGACATTAAAGCAGGCTGACTACATACAAGTCATTCACGTGCAGCGTATTACGCAGCTAAAAACAACTCCATAAAAGGAGGAAATCAACCTCCCTTCCATTGCCGATTCCTTTCTGATTCCTTTGACCCAGCTCAAGGCTGGAAAGCGCCTTCTGATGCCAATCTAGGCATATGAATTGCCAAGAAACGGTTAGTGAGAATCAGTCGCAAGAAGCAGCCTTGGCGTATCGTATGAATCGGTCGAACAGTTTTGAGTCTGCGGTAGGAAATGAACCTCGATGCGAGCTTTGCCCGCTGACCCGGGTCAAGGCCGGCGTGGCGGTGCGTATCAAGCAGCTTTGCGCCGCCCCGGAACTCCAGAACCGGCTGCGCGAGGTGGGGCTCGGTGAGGAGCAGATCATCAAGCTGCTCACCAGCCAGACCAATTTCATCTGCCAGGTGTGCAACGCCCGCTTGGCCATCAGCCAGCAACTGGCCCAGCTCATCCTCGTCGAACCGCTCCGCCCTGCTTATGCACGGGTGCACGCGTAGGCTCTGAACCAAGCGCCGTGTTCCTTTCGCGGCCGCCGGCTGCTCCCGAATCCAACGGGAAGAGCCCATAGCCAATAGCCAATAGTCAATAGCCGATAGGCTGCCAGCCAATAGCCAACAGGCTGCCTCTGCCGCGGCTGGAGCATTCTTTGGGCTCTTCTTCACGCTTGACCGCAGCACCGTAGGCGGGATAAGCAGAGTCAAGGCCCGGCTATGCAAACCGCAGAATACATGGCAGACACCGGGTCACCAACAACACGCACCAGGAAAGCTGACCCACTATGGCCAAATACACCAAGTTCGAGGAATTGCCCGTCTGGAAAGAAGCTGCTCGGCTCTACAATCGTGTCCTCGACCTGTTGGAAGAGCCCGGCGTGCCGCTGACGCCCGGGTTCCGTAACCAGCTTGATCGCGCGGCCTTGTCCGTCTCCAACAACGTTGCTGAAGGGTTTGAGCGCGTGACCGCGAACGAGCTGCTGTCCTTCCTGGCCATTGCACGTGGCTCCGGCGGCGAGGTGCGCTCGATGATGGCCGTGGTGAAGGACCGGCCCAGGCTGAAACCGCACCTGCGGCACCTCCAGGACATCCGCGCACTTGCGGAATCCTGCGCCCGGCAACTGACCGCCTGGAGCAACTCACTGGAATCCTCGCCCGTGCAGGGCAAACGCCATCTTGCAGGGGCTGCACGGCAGAACCGTGAGGTCGCGGACAAGGCCCGCGAGTTCCGCCTCAACTTCCTACGCAACCTCAAGCCGGAGCACCCGCTTTACACCTCGCCCGAAGCTCGCGCGGCGCGCGGCGAATCGGTGCCTGAGTAGAAGCTGACGGCTGCGGCTATTGGCTATCGGCGATTGGCTATTGGCCGGGTTCTTCCGACCGTGTCCGATTCAGAGAGAACGTTCCATAGCCAATCGCCAATAGCCAATAGCCGATGGGCGGCCCAAGTCGCGGCTGTGCCGCCCTTTCACGGTTTCCGGCAGCACCGTGGCCGGGATAAGCAGTATCGAGGCCGGGCCCCGACGGGCAATGCGCTGATCGGCTATTTGGTATCGGCTATTGGTCACGCTATTGTCGACGATTGGCAGCCTAGCCGGGTATTGGGTATCGGCCGTTGGCCGCCTGCTCGGCTATCGGCTATTGGCTATTGGCTATTAAAACTCCGCGTTGCCCGGCGTGCGCGCGAAGGGGATGACATCCCGAATATTCGGCACGCCCGTCAGGAACATCAGCAGCCGCTCGAAGCCCAGCCCGAACCCCGCGTGGGGCACCGTCCCGTAGCGCCGCAAGTCCGCATACCACCAGTAGTCCTCGGGCCGCAGCTTCTGGAACTTCATGTTCTCCAGCAGTTGCTCCAGCCGCTCCTCCCGCTGCGCGCCGCCAATAACCTCCCCAATCCCCGGCACCAGGATGTCCATCGCCGTGACCGTCTTGCCATCGTCGTTCAGGCGCATGTAGAACGGCTTGATCTCGCGCGGGTAGTTGAACACGGTCACGGGCGACTTCGCGTGCTCCTCCGTGAGGAACCGCTCGTGCTCGGATTGCAGGTTCAACCCATACTCGACCGGGAACTCGAACTGCCGCCCCGACCGCTTCAACACCTCGATGGCGTCCGTGTAGGGCAACCGCACAAAAGGCCGCTCGACCACAAACTTCAGGCGCTCATGCACGCCCTTGTCCACGAACCGGGCAAACAGCGCCAGGTCTTCGCCGCAGTGCTCCAGCGCGTGCCGCGCCATGGCCTTGATGAACTCTTCCCCCAGCTCCATGTCGCCCTGCAGATCGCAAAACGCCATCTCCGGCTCGATCATCCAGAACTCCGCCGCGTGCCGCGCGGTATTCGAATTCTCGGCGCGGAACGTCGGCCCGAAGGTGTAGATGTTGGAAAGCGCGCACGCGAAGGCCTCGCCTTCGAGCTGCCCGCTCACCGTCAGGTAAGTGCGCCTGCCGAAGAAATCCGACTGCGGTTTCTCGTCTAGGTTCCCCTTCAGCGCCGTAACGCGAAACATCTCGCCCGCGCCCTCGCAATCGCTGCCGGCAATAATAGGCGTGTGCACATACACAAAGTCACGCTCCTGGAAGAACTGGTGCACCGCGAACGCCAGCCGGCTGCGCAGCCGGAACACCGCCCCATAGAGATTCGAGCGTGGACGCAAGTGCGCAATGGTGCGCAGAAACTCCGCCGTATGCCCCTTCTTCTGCAGCGGATACGACGCGTCCGCCGTGCCCACCAACTCGACACGCGTGGCGCGCAGCTCCCATTTCTGCCCCTGTGCCGGCGAGGGCACCAGCTTCCCCTCGATCACCGCCGAGGCGCCGGTCGTGAGCTGGGGAAGGTGTTCGGAGCCCGGCGTCCCGGCGTCCACTACCACCTGCAGGCTGGCGAGGCAGGACCCGTCGTTCAGCTCGATGAAAGAGAAGCCCTTCGCGTCACGCCGTGTTCGCACCCAGCCCTTCACCGTCAGGGTTTCCCTCGGCTCGGTTGCGGCCAGGACCTGCTTGATCAGCGTGCGCATGGGAGTTGTCAGGCCAGGATCCGCGCGCCCGCGGCGGGGCGCGAAGAGAAAATGGTGGCCTGCCGCCCTGTGCGCTTCTCGTAAGGGCCGTCAACCGCCCGCGTAATGCTGGCCACGGCATCGGCTCTGACAAGGCTCACGACACAGCCGCCAAAGCCGGCCCCCGTCATACGGCAGCCGATGACGCCGCTTTTCTCCCCCAGGGCCTGGACGATCTCCACGGCGGCATCCAGCTCAGGGCAGCTCACCTCGTAGTCATCGCGCAGCGAGGCGTGGCTGTCATACATGAGCTGGCCTACCCGGGCCCAGTCGGCTGCCTGGATGGCCTTGGCCGCCTGCAGCGTGCGCTCGTTCTCGCTCACGACGTGGCGGGCGCGGCGGAACACCACCCGCTGCATTTGGTCGCGAGCCGCGTCGAGCGCACCGGGAGTGGTATCGCGCAGCGCCGGCACGCGCAGCGTGCGCGCGGCCGACTCGCACTGCGAGCGCCGCTTCGGGTATTCGCTTTCCGGCAGCTTGTGGCGGACGTTGGTGTTGATGATGAGCACACTCACCTCGGGATCGGTCATCGGCACGGGCGTGGTCGTGCGCGAGCGGCAATCCAGCAGCAACGCCACGTCCTTGCGGCCCAGGATCGAGGTGAACTGATCCATGATCCCGCACGGCACGCCGGCGAACTCGTGCTCGGCGCGCTGGCACAGCAGCGCCTTCTCCAGAGGATCCAGCGTCTGGCCGCAGATGGCCTCCAGCAGCGTGGCGGCGGCCACCTCCAGCGCCGCGCTGCTTGCCAGCCCGCCGCCGTATGGCACCGTCGAATCAATCACGGCATCAAAGCCCGGCACCTTGCAGCCGGCCTGCTGGAAGCCGGCGATCACCCCGCGCACATAGTTCGACCATGCTGGCTCGCCGCGCTCGACGCCGTTGCGCACGTTGAACGTGGCGGTCTCGCCGGTCGTCAGGCTGTGCAAGGTCACCACGCCGCGAGTATTGCGGTCGGCCGCCAGCAGGGTGTAGCGCTCAATAGCCATTGGCAGCACGAACCCGTCGTTGTAGTCGGTGTGCTCGCCGATCAGGTTCACGCGCCCTGGGGCAGCGACCAGCCACCGCGGCGCGTGGCCGAAGCATCGCTCGAACAGGCTCATGGCCCGCTCAGTCATGGGACTTGGACTCATTGCTTGCTCCCTGAAACCATAAACGCTGCCGCCAATGCAGGCGAGAGCATTCGGCGTTGCTTCGTGCAACCCCGGCGCCCCGCCGTTACCCTTCTCGCGTGCAGAAGCTTCCGCGCGCTTTCTATGACCGCGACACGGTTGACGTCGCCCGCGACCTGCTGGGCAAACACCTCGTGCGCCGGTGCGAAGGGGCGGAACGCGTGGGCCGCATCGTCGAGGTGGAAGCGTATCTCGGACCGCACGATCTGGCGGCGCATTCCTCGCGCGGGCTGACCCCGCGGACGAAGGTCATGTTCGGACCGCCGGGCCACGCCTACGTTTACCTGATTTACGGCATGTACTATTGCATGAACGTCGTCACCGAGCGCGAGGGCCATGCCTCCGCCGTCCTGCTGCGCGCACTCGAGCCCGTGCAGGGCGTGGAAGGGCGCACCCAGGGACCCGGCTTGCTTTGCCGCGCCATGCAAATAGACAAGCGCCTCAACGGCCACGACCTCCTGAGCGACGACTTCTTTATCGCCGCCCCGCCTCAAGCCGAGCCGCTGGTGATTATCAAGCGGCCCCGGATCGGGGTCGAATATGCCCGGCACTGGGCGCGGCGCCAGTTGCGGTTCTACATCAACGGCAACCCCTTCATCTCGCGCCCGTAGGTAGGGACGCCTCGCCGAGGCGTCCGCCGCCGCCCCAAAACGGACGCCTCGGCGAGGCGTCCCTACCCATTTCGGCCCTCTTTCGGATTTCGGCCTTCGGCCTTCGGATCTGATCACGCCAGGCGCACCGCTCCCGCCGCTTGTCTGCCGGAGCTGCGCCGGGGCCTGTCCGGGGCCTGTCCGGTACCCCTCCAGTACCTCACCGTCGTACCTCTGCAAGGTTTGCAGAGGTACGACGGTGAGGTACCGGAGGGGCACCGGACAGGCCCCGGCGCAGTGAGGGTGGAGATGGCTGGCTACGAAGGTGGAGGTGTCCTGAAATGGGACAGTGCGGCTGGACGCGCGGGGCGAGCGTCCCCGCGAGCCTCAACTTTTACCTTTACGCCGCGAGAGCTTCCAGGGCTTCGGGAAGCGTCTGGCAGGTGATGATCCGCACTTGGCGGCTGTAATGGAATAGCGACAGGATGTTGAAGCCAATGTCCTTCTGCGGATCGGGGATTACGCGGACGACCGTTTCCACGCCCTTGCAGTCGCACAAGTCCATCATTTTCTCCATGTCCGGGACGCAGGCGAGGTCCATGCGCTCCAGCCTGCTGAGATCGGTGAGCAGGCGAAAGCCGGGAGCGAGCCCGGTCAGCAGTCCCTTCAGGTCCTCGACGGCGCGCCGGGTGTCCTCCAGCCCGATGCTCCCCGCGTAAGTGACGCGCAGGAGGTTCTTTGAGGTGTCGGCTTCTGCCTGGACCATATTGATCACTCTCGGTGCGCTGCCAGGGCCGGTAAAGGCTAAACCTGAGCCTGCGCACGGCCAGCCGGGGCGCCCGCGGCGATGTTCAGCAGCGCCGTCAGCAGGCAGGCGCCCATCACGCCGGCCAGCGGAATGAGCAGCGTGCATGTCAGCAGCGCGCCCGCGAAGGCGCCCACGAAGTCCGCCGTGTAGAGCCGCGAGGCGCCGGAAACGGTGCCGTCGAAGGCGAGCCGGTTGGCCAAGGGAAACTGCATGCCAACCAGGACGGCAAGCGCAAGGGTCAGCAGCAGGATGATGCTTTTGACTGCAAAGAGGGAGGCGTTCCCGCTGCCAAGCCGGCCCAGGAGCGGGAGGCAGAACGGCACGAGCACCGCGTAAACCGCGATGAGCCAGGCGAGGCGGCGAAGAAGCGTGGGGCCGAGGTCCGCTGGACCAAAGCCAAGGAAGACGAGGTCGGCAGGCCGATTGGTCACCCAGGCTCCCAACGCCAGCCCGAGCATGAACACCGTGACCACAAGGCCGACCTGGTGATAGACCGAGCCGCACAGCACCTGGAAAGCCAGCAGCAGCACAATCTCCAGCGCGGTGCCCGCGAAGCCTGAAGCAAACAACACCCGGGCGCTGCCGCGCAGGCTCAGAAGGTAAACCACCAGCAGAAGCACCAGCCCCACTTGCAGAGGCCCCACGCGCTGGTCGAATTGGCTCATCCAATGCCGCAGGTGGTAGTAGTAGAGAATGGGGCTGAAGTCGTGGTTGACGGCGGCGGGCTGCATGGTCGCGGCTTGCAGGCCGGCCATCCGGTCGGGCGTCAGCATCGCATCGAGGTAGTGCCGGTTAAAGAGTTTGGTGGCGATGCGGCGCGCTTCCAGGCGGCCCGCAATGTCCGGGAACAGCGGGCCGTCCGAGGCGAGGAAGAACACGCGGCTGCCGGGGAGGGCGAGGACGTTGCGGAACGAGCGTTCGAGCGAGCGGCGGGCAGAAGACACGGTGCGCGCCAGCTCGGGGCTGGCGTAGTTCTCGTATTGGCCGAGCGCGAAGGAGACGACGCCGTCCGGCGCGAGCACGCGCTTGAGTTCGGCCAGGAACTCGAAGGTGTAATACCGGTTGAGTTGGGCGGTGGAGGGAGGCGCCACATCCATAATAGCTACGTCATACGGTTGCGCCGCCTGGCGGACGAACAGGCGCGGGTCTGCGGAGATGGCGCGGATACGGGGGTCGGCCAGGTTCTCCGGAAGGTATTTCCGCCCCAGCTCCAGGATCAGCGGGTCGAGTTCCACGTAGTCCACCGTGGTGGCGGGATACTTGAGGATTTCGCGGGCGGTGCCGGAGATGCCGCCCCCGATGAGCAGCACACGGCGGGCGTCGGGTCGTTGCGCCAGGGCATAGTGCACGGTCTCCTCAACATGCTGGTCGTCGCGGGTAGAGGTGAATGGGATGCCGTTTTCCAGGAAGTTGTACTGCCCTTCGGACGCGGTGACGATAAGCCTGCCGTACGGGGAGTTGGCCCGCGCCAGGACTTGCTGCTGCCGGTATTGCAGCCGGGTGGAGAGGCTGTCCAGGTCGGTGAACACGGCGACGAAGGCCAGCGCGGCGAAAAGGACCAGGGCGCAGAGGCATCCCCGCCAGCCGGGGCGCCCCATTAGCCTCCGAGCACCGTGCGAGCCCCTCACCCCTTCCCTCTCCCCATCGGATGGGGAGAGGGTGGCCGCAGGCCGGGTGAGGGGTGGGGTCATGGTCGGCATGCGCGGCTTGGGGCCGTGGAGGTTTTCTATTGAGCCTGGGATAGGAGAACCGGAGTCCGAGCCGGGCTTCCGTGCCAGGAAGAGAAGCGCCGCGCTGGCCAGGTTGAGCAGCGCGGGAAAGACCAGCAGCCGCAGATGGTCGAAGCAACGGACCAGCACGAAGCTGAACAGGACACCGCCCACGATGCTGCCGAGGCTGTCGGCAATGTAGGCCCGGCCGACGCCGGCCGCGCCGTCGGTGCGCGTGAGCACGGCGCAACCCAGCGTCAGGGCGAACCCCGCCAGCACGCAGTAGGGCAGCAGCAAGACGCCTGCCCCGAGAACGGTTTCCGTCACGCCGACGGCGGCACCGCGGATGAAGACCACGTTGCGCAGGGCGCGCAGCAGGAACACCTGTGCCAGCGGGAGCAAGGCCAGCAGCATTTGGATCCAGGCCAGAGAAGTGAGCGGGTTGCGGAGGCCCGAGGAGCGGCGGCCCAGCGCGAAGATTTCCCATAGGTAGGGACGCCTCGCCGAGGCGTCCGTGTTCTGGGAGGGACGGACGCCTCGGCGAGGCGTCCCTACCCTGCAGCCGCCCAGGGCCGTGCCGAGGCCGAGCAGCAGCAGCCACAGGCCCAGCACCACGCCCAGCACCATTTCGTTGCCCGAGAAGGCGGCCAGCAACTCGCGCAGCAGCGCCAGTTGCGTGATCACGCAGGAGAACCCCAGCGCCGCAACGGCAGCCAGCACCGGCCTATTCTTCAAAGCATTCCACGTGGTAGATCGAGACCTGTGTGTCTTTGCCGCGCCAGTCGGACGGTTCGCAGCCGGCTTTCTGCGCCAGGTGATTGAGGAATTCGACTTTGTCGGGAAGCTGCGCCCATACCTGCGGCAGGAAGGTGGCCGTGCGCGGGCCTATGTGCAGCAGCACGCCGTCCTCGTTCGGATGGAGCTTCTGGAGCAGGTCCTCGGGGGAACTGAACGCAAGAGGCTGCGGCTCGGTCAGGACACTGATCTCAATCTTGAGCTGGGCCACCTCGTCCGGCTGGACCGGCGGGAAGCGCGGGTCGCGCACGGCGGCGTTGCGGGCATTGTCAATGACCGCCTGGTACAGCGGCTCCATGGCCGTGAGGTGGCCGATGCAGCCGCGCAGCGCGCCGGACTTGGTCAGCGTTACGAAGCAAGCTTTCCTCTCGGAGAGCCGGGGCTGTACGTCCTTGGATGCGACCTCCGGCAGGCTGTGGTTGGCGGCGGCGCTTTGCAGGCTCTTGCGCGCCAGCTCAAGCAGGAACTTGCGGTCCGGCGGATCGAGCTTCGCCGCCTCGGGCGCATAGAAGGCCACGGCCGTGTATCCCACGACACGGTCCTTGTCACCCGTGGCATCGCCGCTGTTCCGGTAATCCAGCATTTGCGCCTTCCAACCTTTGAGCCGCGCCAGGTGCAGAAGCGCCAGCACCGGCAGCTTGCCGCAGGCTTCCTGCTGCTTCATCCCGGCGATGTCCTCGTCGCAGATGGCTTTGACGCAGCGGTGGTCCAGCTCGACCGCGGCACTATAGGGGTGATAGTGACTGAGGTCGGAACTGGCGACAATGATTGTTTTGTCATCCAAGGTGGCGGCCAGCGCCCTGGCAACCTGCTCTGGGTCGGCGTTGCCGATGACGATCGGCACGAGCTTGAAATCCTTCAGCGCCCGCTGCAGAAAGGGCACCTGGACCTCGACGGAGTGTTCCCAGGTCTCGGGCGTATCCTGGCCGGACGGCGGCGCCGGCTTGGGTCCCTGCTCCGCCCAAGGGGGGCGCTGGACCGGGCACTTGGGCTCGATCACGAACGGGGGCGCGGACGCCAGCTCCTTGGCTTTGGGCGAGATGGGCACCAGGCCCAGCGGCGTGCGGTAGGCTTGCGCGTCGGGGATGCAGGCGGACTCGAACCAAGCATAGTGGCTGGGGCCCATCACAATGACGGTCTGCATATCGCGCCCAGCCAGGGTTTTGTAGGCGATGGCAGCGGTAGGGCCGGAGAACTCATACCCGGCGTGGGGGCAGACCAAGGCCTTGAGTCCCGTGATGTGATGTTCGGGCGCGGCCTTCAGGAGCCGGTCCACCGTGTTGGACAGGGTGGTCGGATCGGCGGGATAGAAAAGGCCGGCGACGGCTGGTTCGCGGACTCGCAGGGGAGGCTTGGGGCTGGGATCGGGGCGATTTGTGGGGGCGACAGCGGCGGCAGTCGCCGGTCGCAGGTTACAGACTGCTGCTGCCAAGAGGACTGAAAGGAGGGCGCCCCGGCTGAAGTTCCATGCTGGTGTTTGCATAAGTGCCTTTGCGAGCCGCCTCAGGAATGGATGTTTTGCCGGGGAAAGGCAAGCTGGATCGGCGGAGGATAACGCTGCGTTGCGAGGCCGGAAGGGGGCCTCATCTCAAGGTCGCAACCGACCTTATTGGCAGTAGGCCGAAATCCGAAGCCCGAAATCCGAAACCAATTCAAAGGCTCGAAGGAGCAGTCCGCGAAACCAGCGGTCCGCGCGAGTTCTGAGCATTTGGGATTGGAGCCTTCGGATTTGTTTCGGCTTTCGGGTTTCGGATTTCGGATTTGCGTTGAGCTGCGCTGAAGGCTTGCGCCGGGCCGCAGCTATGCGGTTACATAGCCGTGAGCACCATGCAGAAGCTTCTCCTGTTTGTCTGGGTCATGCTGATGGGGATTTGCGCCGCCGTCCGGGCGCAGCAGAACCTGGTGGACAATGGGGGATTCGAGGCGCCGGCAACGTCCGCGGGGCTGCCCGGGGGCGGTTGGTGGCTCTCCCAGGGACAAGGAGATTCACAGGCGGGCGTGGATGCGTCGGTAGCCCATAGCGGGCATGTCTCGGCAACTGTCCAGTTCGGGCCACACGCCAAGGGCGTCCTCGTGAGCCCGAGCTTTGCAGTCGCACCGGGGGACAACATAAGCTTTGAAGCCTGGATACGGGGTGAGTTGAACCATGCGTCAGGGGCCGGGACCTACGCCGGGCTGGCGTTCCGCGACGCCGACCGTAAGGTGTTCCAGCGCGCTTACTTCCCGGTGGAGGTGACCGCCGGGAGCTGGGCAAAGGTCTCGGGTGTGGCCGAAGTTCCCCCCGGCGCGAGCAGCGCTGAAGTGCACCTCGGCTACACCAACGGGCCAGGCACCCTCTGGTATGACGATGTCGCTGCGGTGATTACGAACTCGCTGTCCTTCTCGCTGTTGGAAGGCACAAAGCCGTGGGCCGGGAAGCAGGAACTCTCGTTTCGACTTGCCAACCGGGGCACGAACCGGTTCCAGGGCGCTATTTCGGTGCTGGTGGGGAGGCAAGCCAGTTCGGTGCCCGTGAGTGTTGATCCCGGAACGAGCAACGCCGTCCGCGTGCCTATCGTGCTGGGCGGCAATGGAGTGCACCACTATACGATTGCGCTGCTGGATTCAGGCGGGACGCAAATCCGCCAGCTCCAGGGCAAGTTCCACACCCAGCCGCCGCTGGTGCTCTATCCGGCGTGCCCCTGCTACCACGCCGCCGGCCAGGGTAGCGGCGAGACCCGCATTGACGCCCGGGTGAACATCAACCCGGCACAACGAGCCGGGCTGCGCCTGAGCGTGGAGGTCTCGGACGCGGAAAGCAACCAGGTCCAGAGCGCCTCGACGGATGCGTCGGAAGGCGACATCGTGGGGCTGAACGTGCGCGTGCCCGTCGCCAAGCCAGCAGCGTTCACCGTCGCAGCGCGGCTTATGGACCGCTCCGGAAAGGAGCTGGGCCGCGCCCGGACAGATGTCCGCGTGGGCGCGGGCGAAGATGCCCGAGTGACCTTGGGACCGGACGGGTTTCTGCGCATTGCCGGCGAACCCGTTTTCCCGATCGGCCTCTACAGCTCGGGGCGGGATGAGGAGATGGGCAAAGCCGGGTTCACCGGCACACACAATTACGGCATCACCACCGGCGAGGCGGACGAAGCGATCAACCCCAATGACGCGCACTTAAAGGAATTGCTGGACCGGTCGTTGGCCAATGGCTTGCGCATGATGGTGGAGCTGCCGCGCCGAGCCGTCGAAGCCGCGGAGTGGCAGCAGGTGCGCCGCCGGATCGAGACGTTCCGCTACCACCCCGGCCTGCTTTGCTGGGGCTCCGAGGAGCGCGTCGCCCGCGGCCTGGCGCCGCTCACCAACCTCGCCGCGCTCTACCAACTGGCGCACGAGTTGGACCCCGATCATCCGCTCGTGCTGGGAGATACGCGCGACGTGGTCCGTAAGCTGCCGGCCGACCGAGCCGACTTCTTCCCCGACGCGTGCATGGATGTCGGCATCTGGTGGTGGTACCCGATCCCCCTCAAGGACCCGGATGCGAGCGGGGTCGAGGGCAAGCCGAAGCTGCCCGGCATCCTTCAGCCACCTTCCTGGCTCACGAGCACGCATTCCCAGCACCCGCTGTGGATCGCCATCCAGTCGTACCAGCAGCCCCGCAAAGATGCCCGATTCCCCACGCCTGCGGAGTATCGCTGCATGGCTTACCTCAGCATCATCAACGGGGTCAAGGGGCTTTGGTTCTACACGGGCTCCGGCCAGAAAGATTGGCAGGGCAAGCCCGCCGGCCTGCTCAACAAGCCCGAGGAAGGCCATTGGGACTACGTCTGCAAGCTGGTGCGCGAACTCCGCACCCTCAGCCCGGTCATCATGGCCCCAGCATGCCCGCAAAAGCTCGCGCTTTCGCCGGCTGACGCCCCCATCGAGTATGCCCTGCGCCAGAAGGAAGGCATCCTCTACCTCCTTGCCGCCAATAAGTCGATTCAGACGCAGTCGGTGCGCTTCACCGGAAGCCTGCTCACGGGCAAACGGGTCCGGGTGCTCTACGAAGCGCATGCTGCAGTAGTGCAGGACGACTCGCTGGCCGATGACTTCGCGCCCCTGGAAGTCCACGTCTATAAGCTGGAATGAATCGGCCTGATCGCTGTTGACGCGTCTCTTGAAATGGCGTATTCATTGGCCTTATGCAAATCGAGAGCCTTAAAGTCTATTGTGACCTGGCGGAGACCGAGAGTTTCACCAAGGCCGCCCAGATCAACGACGTTACGCAGTCGGCGGTTAGCCAGCAGATCAGCTCGCTCGAACGGCTGTTCAAATCCCTGCTGATCGAGCGCAGCAAGAAACGGTTCCGGCTCACCCGGGAAGGACAGGTGCTCTATGATTACAGCAAGCAGATCATCTCCACCTACGATGGTCTGCACAGCAAGTTGCAGGAGATCAAGGAGATCATCTCGGGCACCATCCGCGTGGCCACCATCTACAGCATCGGCCTGCACGACCTTCCGCCTTACCTGAAGAAGTTCCTCAAGACCTACCCCACCGTCAATGTCCACGTGGAATACCGCCGGGCCAACCAGGTTTACGAGGACGTGCTGGGCAACGTGGTGGACCTCGGCCTGGTGGCTTACCCGAGCCGCGACAGCAAGCTGGAGATTTTCCCGCTGCGCAAGGAACCCCTGGTCCTGATCTGCCACCCCAATCACCCGCTTGCCAAGAGCAAGAGCATTAAGCTCAAAGCTATTTCCGGGCAGAAGTTCATCAGCTTCGAGCCCGACATCCCCACTCGCAAGGCGCTGGACCGCATCCTGAAGGAGCACGCTGTCCATGTGCAGCATGTGATGGAGTTCGATAATATCGAGACGGTCAAGCGCGCGGTCGAGATTGATGCCGGCGTGGCGATTGTCCCGCAGGGCACGGTGCTTCAGGAGGTCGCCAAGCAAAGCCTGGCACAGGTGACCTTCGAAGACGGCGAGTTTCATCGGCCGCTGGCGGCTCTCTTCAAGAAGAACAAGGTGCTCTCCCCGGCCATGAAGCAGTTCCTGGCCGTGCTGAAAAGCGAGAGGTAAGCCTATTTGAGATTGGCCGGGTTGAGCGGCCGCAGATCCTTGGGCTGGAACAGCCCGTCCTTGCGGATCAATTCCCCGTCGAACCACACCTCGCCCCCGCCCCACTCCGGGCGTTGGATCAGGACCATGTCCCAATGCACCGCCGAGCGGTTGCCGTTGTCGCACTCATCATACGCCTGGCCGGGGGTCAGGTGCAGCGAACCGGCAATCTTCTCGTCAAAGAGGATGTCGCACATCGGGTTCAGGACGTAGGGGTTGAACCCGAGGGAGAACTCGCCAGTGTAGCGCGCCCCCGCGTCGGTATCGAGCACCTCGTTCAGGCGCGTGGTGTTGGTGGAGCTGGCGGCGATGATCTTCCCCTCTTTGAACTCGAGGCGGACGTTCTCCATCTTCGTCCCTGAGTAAAGCGTGGGGGTGTTAAACTGGATGCGGCCGTTCACGGAGGCCTTCACCGGGCAGGAGAAGACTTCGCCATCGGGGATGTTGCGGTCGCCCTTGCACATCTTTGCGCCGATGCCCTTGATGCTGAAGGTCAGGTCGGTGCCGGGGCCTTTGATCTGGACGCAGTCGGCGTGCTTCATCCGCCGCTCCAGCGGCGCCATGGCCCGCGCCATTCTCCGGTAGTCCATCGTGCAGACGTCAAAGTAGAGGTTTTCGAACGCCTCCGTGCTCATCCCTGCCGCCTGGGCCATGCTCGGCGTGGGCCAGCGCAGAACGCACCAACGCGTCTTGCTCACCCGGTAGTTGAGCACAGGTCGCGTAACCCGCGCATACAGCGCCATCTGCTCCCCCGCCACATCCGAGTTCTCGCTCGCGTTGTCGCTGCCGCGGATCGCGATGTACGCCTGCATCTTCCGCATCCGGAACAGTTCCAGGTCGCGCACCAGGCCAGCATGGGCATCATTGGTCCCCAGCAGCATCTCGCGGGTGATGCGCGTATGGCGCACCTCGATAACCGGCGTGGCCCCCGCCGCCCGCGCGGCCCGCATCAGCTCGATCGAGAAGTCGTCCGGCACATCTATCATGTCCAGCAGCACGCGGTCCCCCTTGCCTAGCCGCGTGGAATATTCGACCAGCAGCTTCGCCAATTTCCTGTAGCGCGGATCCGTCATACGTTTCCCGTGAAGGTAACCCCGGCTCGTGTCACCCGTCGAGCCGTGATTCCCCACGCCGGCCCACGGCCGCCCGCGCCCGCGACAGGTGCATGAAAAAGGCCCGGGCGAGTTGCCTCACCCGGGCCGGTTGACAAATAACTGGCGGCGACCTACTCTCGCGGAGCCTATAGAACCACTACCATCGGCAAGACTGTGTTTGACGGCCGTGTTCGGAATGGGAACGGGTCGGGCCACAGCTTTATAGCCACCAAAAATCGTACGCTAAAGCAGGCGCCTTGCGGCTATCCACATCTTTAGCGGTTCAAAGAGCGTGTTCTCTGAAAACTGCACACAGAAGCAACAGGGGATTACATGTTCGCGAGTTGAAATCGCTCCCCTTCCCGAAGGAAGGGAAAAGCGATCAAGCCGCACGACCGATTAGTATTAGTCCGCTTAACGGATTACTCCGCTTCCACGCCTAACCTATCAACCCGGTGGTCTACCGGGGGTCTTTAGGGACCTTGCGGTCCGGGAAACAATATCTTGGGAGGAGCTTGGCACTTAGATGCTTTCAGCGCTTATCTCTTCCGCACATGGCTACGCAACGATGCCGCTGACGCGACAATTGCCACACCAGAAGTGCGTCCAACCCGGTCCTCTCGTACTAAGGTTGGAGTCCCTCAAGTTTCCTGCGCCCACAGTGGATAAGGACCGAACTGTCTCACGACGTTCTGAACCCAGCTCGCGTACCGCTTTAACCGGCGAACAGCCGGACCCTTGGGACCTTCTCCAGCCCCAGGATGCGATGAGCCGACATCGAGGTGCCAAA